>NZ_JSYC01000098.1:0-26309 GCF_054823965.1 Gordonia sp. GN26
TGTGGGAGAGTAGGACACCGCCGAACACAATTTCAGAAGGGCCCCGTATTCGATGATTTCTTTCGTCGAATACGGGGCTTTTCTCGTTCGCGCACGTCGTATCGACGTGGCCGGCGATGCTTCCCATCAAGGTTCAAGGGCATAGATTGGCAGCTATGAGTGATCGTGATCGTCCGCGTCGTGACGGACGTGGTGAACGTGATACGCGAGATCAGCGGGAGTCGCGGGGCCAGGGTGGCCCCCGAGGTCAGCGGGGATCCCGCGGCCAGGGCGACTCCAACCGTGGTGATTCGAGTCGGGGCCGTCGCCCGGACCGTCCGGGGCGCGAGCGCGGCGACGGTGGTCGCCGGCAGCAGGGGCCGCCGCTGCCCGATGACGTCAACGCCTCGGACCTGGATCCCGAAGTCCGTCGCGACCTCCTGACCCTCGACAAGGCGAATGCCGAGATCGTCGCCAAACACCTGGTGATGGTTTCGCGGCTGCTGCTCGAAGAGCCGGCCCTCGCCCTCGAACATGCTCGCGCCGCACGGGGCCGTGCGTCTCGTGTGGGCGTGGTCCGGGAGACCACCGGTATCGCCGCCTACAACGCCGGTGAGTGGCAGGAGTCCGCCACCGAGCTGCGTGCTGCCCGTCGTATCACCGGTAACAATGCTCTGCTGCCCCTCATCGCCGACTGTGAGCGCGGGCTCGGACGTCCAGAACGCGCCGTCGAGATCGCCCGTGGCGACGAAGGTCGATCACTGACCGGTGAGGACGCCACCGAGATGCGGATCGTCGAAGCCGGCGCACGGATCGACCTCGGTGAGCCGGAGAAGGCGGTCGTCACCCTGCAGGCCGAGAACCTCAAGCCGGGCCAGGTGGGAACCGGGCCCGCACGCCTCTACTACGCCTACGCGTCGGCGCTGTACGCGTCCGGTCGTCGGGATGAGGCCATCACCTGGTTCATGAACGCGGCAGCCGCCGACATCGACGATGTGACCGACGCCGAGTTCCGCCTGACCGAGCTCGCGAACGACGACGCCCCCGTCGGAAACGACGAGCCCGCCGTCGACGGTGTGGACGTTCTGTCCGACAGCGCGGTGTCCGAGGCTCCGTCGGCAGCCGAGCCGGCACCGTCGGAGCCCGTCACCGCAGGGTCTGCCTCTGCCGAGCCCGCGCCGGCAGAGTCGATCGCGACTCCGGAGCCGGTTGCTGCACCCGAGCCGGTTGCTGAACCCGAACCAGTAGCTGCACCTGAACCGGTCACTTCCGAGCCGGTTGCGGCACCTGAGCCGGTGACGCCTGAGCCGGTTGCTTCACCGGAGCCCGCCGACACGATCGCCAGTCTGGAAGGGACCGCCGATCTGTCGGCGACGTCGAGCTACGTCGACGAGGGCAGTACCGGGTCGCAGGCACTCGTCGATAAGTACGACGCGCTGCTGCTGGATCTCGACGGGACCGTCTTCGCGGGCCATCAAGCGCTGCCGAACGCCGTCGACACCCTCGACCGGCTCGACATCCCGCGCTTCTTCGTGACCAACAACGCGAGCCGTAGGCCCGCCGAGGTCGCGGCACACCTCCGTGGTCTCGGCTTCGACGCCACCGACGACCTCGTCGTCACCAGTGCGCAGTCGGGAGCGCGGTTGCTGTCCGAGCATCTCCCGCCGGGATCGCGGGCGCTGGTCATCGGCACCGACGGTCTGGCGCAGGAGGTCCGCGAGGTCGGCATCGGTGTCACGCGAAGCGCTGACGACCGTCCCGCAGCCGTCATCCAGGGCCACTCGACCGAGACCGGCTGGGCGCAGCTGTCCGAGGCTGCGTTGGCGATACGTGCCGGTGCCCTCTGGGTGGCGACCAATGTCGACGCCACCCTTCCGTCCGAGCGCGGTCTGCTGGTCGGCAACGGCTCGATGGTCGCGGCGTTGCGCAACGCCACCGGTAAGGAGCCGCTCGTCGCGGGCAAGCCCGCTGCCCCGCTGATGGCAGACGCCATCGCCCGTGCGGCGGCGACTTCGCCACTCGTCGTCGGAGACCGGCTCGACACCGACATCGAGGGCGCACACGCCGTGGGCATCGAGAGCGCACTCGTCCTGACGGGCGTCAGCACCGTCACCGACCTGCTGGCCGCACCGCCGGAACAGCGGCCCACCTACGTCATCGACGATCTGGCCGGTGTGTTCGACGACATCGGCGCGGTTCGCGTGGCCGACCAGCCCGGGTGGACCGTGACCGTGGACGGATCCACTGTGACGGTCTCCGGCTCGGGGGACGAGCTCGGTCTCGTCCCTGCCCTGGCAGCTGCCACCTGGGCCGCGGTCGACACGGGTACCGCCGATCCGGAGGAACTGCGGATCCGTGCCGAGGGCACGGCGCGGGACAAGCTGGCGTCGCTGGGTGTCACCCTCGTCGGCTAGCGTGGTTCACGATGACTTATGCGAGTGACGAGAGCAGTCGTTCGGACCTGAGCAGCGGTCCGACACCGACCAGCATGGCGCCCCGACCCGGTCCGGGCGCCATGCCGCGTCGCCAGTACGACCCGATCGCGGCGCTGCACGACGCCCCGTCGTCGGGCGCCGACACCGACATCGATCTGCCCGACGTCGAGGCCACGGTCTCGGAGCTTCTCGCTCAGGTCGACGAGCTCCGGGAGTCCGTCGGGGACACCTTCTCGCTCGCTGCGCTCGAGCGCCAGGCGAATCTCCTCGAGCAGGCCCACGACGCGCTCACCGCGGCGCTCGACGCGGTGGACCGTCGATGATCCGGCTCCGGACGCGGCGCTGACGATGGCGACCAGAGCACGACTCGACGCGGAACTCGTCCGGCGCGGCCTGGCCCGATCCCGGGAGCAGGCACGCGAACTCGTCGATGCCGGCGTCGTGAAGGTCAACGGAACGGTGGCGGCCAAGGCCGCGACCGGCGTCACCCGGGACACCCCGATCGTCGTGGTGGAGACACCGAAGGACGACTGGGCGTCGCGCGGCGCCCACAAACTGCTCGGTGCTCTCGAGGCGTTCGAGCCACAGGGGCTGACCCTGGCAGGTCGCCGGTGCCTCGACGCCGGTGCTTCGACCGGAGGCTTCACCGACGTCCTGCTGCGTCGCGACGTCCGGGAGGTCGTCGCCGTGGATGTCGGTTACGGACAACTCATCTGGCGTCTGCAGAACGACGATCGCGTACACGTGCACGACCGCACCAACGTCCGGCACCTCGAACCGGAGACGATCGGCGGACAGGTCGACGTCGTGGTCGCCGACCTGTCCTTCATCTCGTTGGGACTCGTCCTGCCGGCTTTCGCTCGGTGCGCGGTGCCGGGTGCCGATCTGCTGCCCATGGTCAAGCCGCAGTTCGAGGTGGGGAAGGACCGCGTCGGTTCGGGTGGCGTCGTGCGTGATCCCGCTCTGCGTGCCGAGGCCGTGTTGGGTGTGGCGACAGAGGCGGCCGCGCTCGGGCTCGAGACCCGTGGTGTGGTGGCCAGTCCGCTGCCGGGCCCGTCGGGAAACGTCGAGTTCTTCCTCTGGCTGCGCAAGGAGCACGGTGGCCGGGCGGGCGAGGAGTCGGGGGAGAGCGATAGGGTCGACCCGTCGGCCTCGACCGACGAACTCCGCTCCATGATCGAGCGTGCGGTCGCGGAGGGGCCGAGCTGATCGGTGGATCCGCCGGCGCCCGCTCATCTCGTTCCTGCTCGACCACACACGTCCGACCACACTTCTCTGGGAGGGAACCACCAGTGACCGACGATTCGGTAGCCGAGTCCGCCGGTGCCCGCGAGTTCTTGGTGGTCGCCCACACCGGACGCGAGAACGTCCTCGAGACGATCGAGGCCATCGCCCGCCACTGCGGTGCCGCCGGTGTCGCGCTGCGCGTCGTCGACCACGACACCCTCGACCGTGACGCCCCCGATCACGACGTGATCTACCGCAACCGCGACGACAAACAGTCGCGGCCCGGGAACGTGCCCGTCGATCCCGAGTACCTCCGGTCCCTGGGCGCTGTCGTCGAGGTGACCACCGCCGAGTCCGCGTCGGCCGAGGGATGTGAGCTCGTCATCGTCCTCGGTGGTGACGGCACCTTCCTCCGTGCCGCCGAGCTGGCATGTCCGGCGGGGGTGCCCGTCCTCGGCATCAACCTCGGGCACATCGGTTTCCTGGCGGAGTCGGAGGCGCACAAGGTAGACGAGGTGATGGCTCAGCTCATCGCCCGCGACTACCGCATCGAACCGCGGATGACTCTCGAGATCGACATCGTCGACCCGGCCGACCCCGATCCGCCGACCGCGAGCAGTTGGGCGCTCAACGAGGTCGCGATCCTCAACACCAGCAAGAACGGCGTGCTCGAACTCGTCACCGAGGTCGACGGCCGACCGGTGTCGGCATTCGGCGCCGACGGCGTGCTGGTCGCGACCCCGACCGGGTCGACGGCCTATGCATTCTCCGCGGGCGGCCCGGTGATGTGGCCCGACCTCGAGGCGATTCTCGTGGTGCCCAACAACGCACACGCGCTGTTCGCGCGGCCCATGGTGACGAGCCCGCGGTCGCGGATCGCGGTGGAAGTGGACAAGAACGGACGCTCGGCGGTGGCGCTGTGCGACGGCCGTCGAGCACTCGACGTGCCGGCCGGCGCCCGCGTCGAGGTCGTACGCAGCGATCGTTCGGTGAACTGGATCCGGATCGACTCCGATCCCTTCGCCGACCGGCTCGTCACCAAGTTCGCCCTCCCGGTCACGGGATGGCGAGGGAGGCAGGCATAGGGGTGCTCGAAGAACTGTCGATCACCGGACTCGGTGTCATCGAGGAGGCGCAGGCGCGTTTCCATCCGGGCTTCACGGTGCTGACCGGCGAGACCGGCGCGGGCAAGACGATGATCGTCACCAGCCTGCACCTGTTGTCGGGTGCGCGTGCCGACGCGACCCGCGTCCGAACGGGTAGTGCCAAGGCGACCGTCGAAGGCCGCTTCCGGCTGGCGAACGCCGAGGGCGTGCAGAAGGATCCGGTGGTCGCCGACATCCTCGACTCCACCGGAGCCGAACTCGACGACGACGACACCGTGATCGCGGTGCGCTCGGTCAGCGCCGACGGACGCTCCCGTGCTCACCTGGGTGGCCGCTCGGTGCCCGTGGGGGTGATGGGTCAACTCACCACCGCGGTCCTGGCCATCCACGGCCAGAACGATCAGTTGCGCCTGCTGCGTCCGGAGCATCAGCGTGCCGCGCTCGACACGTTCGGCGGATCGAAGGCCGCGTCCGCGCTCGAGGTCTACCGCAAGGCACGAACAGCGTGGGTCGACATCCTCGACGAACTCGATGCCCGTCGTGCCAACTACCGCGAGCTCGCCCAGGAAGCCGACCGGCTCCGCTTCGGCATCGACGAGATCACCGCGGTCGACCCGCTCCCGGGCGAGGACGAGGAACTCACCGCCACGATCCGGCGCCTGTCCGACCTCGAGTCGATCCGCGGGGCCGCCGATCAGGCCCACCACATCGTCGCCGGCGACTCGGGATCGTCGGTCATCGAGGGACTGGGCTCGGTGCGCACGCTCCTCGAGGGCGCCGCCGACGACACCCTGCGAGGACTGGTGCCACGCGTCTCCGAGGCGCTCACCGTCATCACCGACGTCGGTGCCGAACTGACCGCGTTCACCTCGAGCCTCCCGGCGGATGCCGACGAACTCGACAAACTGCTGGCACGCCAGGCCGAACTGAAGTCCCTGGTGCGCAAGTACGCACCCGACGTCGACGGCGTCATCGACTGGCGGCACAAGGCACAGGCCCGGCTCGCCGAGATCGAGGACCCGCGGGCGTCGATCGAGGAACTCGAGTCCGCGGCCGCAACGGCGCTGGAGAAGGTCGAGGCCGCTGCGGCCAAACTGCACACGCTGCGCGTCAAGGCGGCGTCGTCGATGGCGGACAAGGTGTCCAAGGAGCTGAAGGGCCTCGCCATGGGCGACTCGGCCCTGGCGGTCTCCGTCAGCCCCGAACCCGCCTCGCCCGAGGACCGGCTCGCGATCACGGTCGACGGGACCCGCGCCCACGCCGGGGCCGACGGCGCCGACAAGGTGGAGTTCGCGCTCGTCGCGCACCCCGGGGCCACGCCGCTCCCCATCGCGAAGTCGGCGTCGGGCGGCGAGCTGTCGCGCGTGATGCTCGCACTGGAGGTCGTCCTCGCCGCTCCGACCTCCGGATCGGTCATGGTGTTCGACGAGGTCGACGCCGGTGTCGGCGGTCGTGCGGCAGTGGAGATCGGCAAGCGGCTGTCGAGGCTGGCCCGAGCCCATCAGGTCATCGTCGTCACGCACCTGCCGCAGGTCGCGGCGTTCGCCGACAACCACCTCGTGATCGGCAAGTCCAAGAAGGGCGCGCTGGTCACCAGCAGCGTGCGGACCCTCGACCGCGACGAGCGTGTCGCCGAGCTCGCACGCATGCTCGCCGGCCTGGGGGAGTCCGACACCGGACGCGCCCACGCCGAGGAACTGCTTGCCACCGCGGAGGCGGAACGGGCCGCGCACTGACCTCGGACGGGCTGGTGCCCGTGTTACTTGTGTGACAAAAGTTTCTCGTGTTACGGCGCGCCTCCCGGGCTCCGTCGTGTGTTCGGTCAATCATTGCGGGCATGAAGATGCCTGCACTGCTCGCGCGTAACACCGAAGAACTGCCTGGCGTGACCGGTATCGCCAGGATCGACAAGAACACCAAGCGGCTGCTCAGTCGGGTCGGCCCGGGTGACATCGCCATCCTCGACGAGGTCGACCTCGACCGCGTCACCGCCGACGCCCTCGTCGAGGCCAACGTCGTCGCGGTGGTCAACGCCTCCCGCTCGATCACCGGCCGCTACCCGAACCTCGGTCCGGAGGTGCTCGTCGCCTCGGGCATCATGCTGCTCGACGATGTGGGCCCGGAGATCTTCAAGCGCGTCAAGGACGGCGCCAAGGTGCGCGTCCACGACGACCGTCTGTTCGTCGGCGAGCGTCGTCTGGCTCTGGGCACCGAGCTCGACGAGCGCGACATCGCCGACATCATGATCGGTGCCAAGGCAGGCCTCGTCGATCACCTGGAAGCCTTCTCGGGCAACACGATCGAGTTCATCCGCAGCGAGTCCCCGCTGTTGATCGACGGTGTCGGGGTGCCGGACATCGACGTCGACCTCGCCGGCCGGCACGTCATCATCGTTGGCGAAGGCGCCGACCGTGCCGCAGATCTGCGCGCGCTCAAGCCGTTCATCAAGGAGTACCAGCCGGTGATGGTCGGCGTCGGTACCGGCGCGGACACCCTGACGAAGGCCGGCTACAAGCCCGCGATCATCGTCGGCGATCCGGAGAACATCAAGACCCCGACACTGAAATCCGGTGCGCAGCTGGTCCTTCCGGCCGACACCGACGGTCACGCCGCGGGACTCGAGCGCATCCAGGACCTCGGCATCGGTGCGACCACCTTCCCCGCAGCCGGTTCCGCGGAAGACCTCGCTCTGCTGCTGACCGACTACCACGGTGCCGACCTGATCGTCACCGTCGGCTACCCCGGCACGCTCGACGACTTCTTCGACCGTTCGCGCCGGGAGAGCAACCCGTCGATGTTCCTGACCCGACTCAAGGTCGGCCAGAAACTCGTCGATGCGAAAGCCGTTGCGACGCTGTACCGCAGCCGCGTCTCCGGTGCTGCCATCGCCTGTGTCGTCCTGGCTGCACTCGTCGCGGTGATCGCGGCGCTGCTGCTGTCGAACACCGGCACCGACATCACCGATTGGATCGTCACGCAGTGGAATGCATTGCTCGACTGGGCACGAGAGGTCTGGAACCGATAGGCGATGATTTCGCTACGACAACATGCGATCTCATTGGTCGCAGTATTCCTGGCATTGGCGCTCGGACTGTTCCTCGGCTCGGGGTTCGTCGGCGATCGCGTGAACTCGATGACCGGCACCAGCCGGGACCGCATCGGTGATCTCGAGGAGCAGCGCGACGACCTCAACGCGAAACTGAATGCGGCCAACAGCTTCGACCTCGCGATCGGGCCGCGGCTCATCGCCAACACCCTGCGCGGACAGTCGGTTCTGGTGGTGACCGCGCCGAATGCGGCCGAGGCCGACGTCGACGCCGTGAAGGAGAACATCTCGGGCGCCGGCGCGCGGTTCGCCGGTCAGATCGCGCTGTCGGAGTCTCTTCTCAGCGACCAGAACGCCGAGCAGCTGCGCACCATCGTCGACCAGACGATCCCGCCGGGAGCGATCCTGCGAGCCGAGCTGACCGATTCGGGCAGCCGGGCCGGTGATCTGCTCGGAACGCTGGTGCTGTCCGGGAAATCGACCCGCCCCGCGTCGTCCACGGACCGTCGGACCGGGCTTGCCGCGCTGCGCGACGGCGGATTCATCGACTACGCCAACAACGCCGTCACGCCCGCCGATCTGATGGTCGTGGTGACCGGCGACGAGTTCGGACCCGAATCGGGCGCCCAGGGCGCGCTCGTGGCACGCCTGGCCGCCGCGGCATCCGTGCGTGGTGTCGGAGGGGTTCTCGTCGGTCGTACCGGATCGGCGAACGGCGGCTCGCCGATCGCCGTGGTCCGGGCCGATCCGTCGCTGGCCAACGCCGTGTCCACCGTCGACAACGTCGACCAGCCGACCGGCCTGATCACCACCGTCCTGGCGCTCGCCGCCGAGGGCAAGGGTGCGACCGGGTCGTACGGAACCGGCGCCGGGGCCACCGCGGTCACCGTCGGGGCCGACGGCAAGCCGGCTGCCTGACCGCGTCGGAACCGCCACAATCCAGCCGACTCCGCCATCGGAGTGAGTACCGCCACGCCGCGCCCGGGTGTGGCGGTACGGCGTGGCGGCACAGTGGTGTTACCCTGGAGTCCCGTAGGTAATCAGGGCATCCGCTCCGATTCGGCCGACGGGAGACACGCTTTTGCGACCTTTGCGACACGTTCACGACACCAAGCACATATTCGTCACTGGTGGCGTCGCTTCTTCACTGGGTAAGGGCCTCACGGCCTCGAGCCTGGGTCAACTTCTCACCTCTCGAGGCCTGCGGGTCACGATGCAGAAGCTCGATCCCTATCTGAATGTCGATCCCGGCACGATGAATCCGTTCCAGCACGGAGAAGTCTTCGTGACCGAGGACGGCGCCGAGACCGACCTCGACGTCGGGCATTACGAGCGCTTCCTGGACCGCAACCTCTCGCAGTCGGCGAATGTGACCACGGGACAGGTGTATTCGACGGTCATCGCCAAGGAGCGACGCGGCGAGTACCTCGGTGAGACGGTGCAGGTCATCCCGCACATCACCGACGAACTCAAGGCCCGCGTGCTGGCCATGGGCGAGCCCGACGCCGACGGCGAGGTCCCGGACGTCGTCATCACCGAGATCGGTGGCACGGTCGGCGACATCGAGTCGCTGCCCTTCATCGAGGCCGCACGCCAGGTGCGCCACGAGGTGGGCCGCGACAACGTCTTCTTCCTGCACGTCTCGCTGGTGCCGTACCTCGCGCCGTCGGGTGAGCTGAAGACCAAGCCGACCCAGCACTCGGTCGCCGCGCTGCGCAACGTCGGTATCCAGCCCGACGCGCTGATCCTGCGCTGCGACCGCGACGTGCCCGAGGGACTCAAGAAGAAGATCGCGCTGATGTGCGACGTCGAGCTCGACGGCGTGATCTCCACCCCCGACGCACCGTCGATCTACGACATCCCCAAGGTGCTCCACAACGAGCACCTCGACGCCTACGTCGTCCGCAAGCTCGGGCTGCCGTTCCGCGATGTCGACTGGACGGTCTGGGGCGAGCTGCTCCATCGCGTCCACGAGCCGCGCGAGACGGTGCGGGTCGCGTTGGTCGGCAAGTACGTCGACCTGCCCGACGCCTACCTGTCGGTCACCGAGGCCATCCGTGCCGGCGGTTTCGCCTGGAAGGCGCGCACCGAGATCAAGTGGGTGCCGTCGGATGACTGCGACACCCCGGCGGGTGCGCAGGCCGCCCTCGGCGACGTCGACGCGATCCTGATCCCCGGCGGCTTCGGCATCCGCGGCATCGAGGGCAAGGTCGGCGCGATCTCGTACGCCCGGCGCCGCGGCATCCCGCTGCTCGGTCTGTGCCTGGGCCTGCAGTGCGTCGTCATCGAGGCCGCCCGCTCGGTCGGTCTCGACGAGGCCAGCTCGACGGAATTCGATCCCGACACCCCGCATCCGGTCATCTCGACCATGGCCGACCAGGCCGACGCGGTCGCCGGCGAGGCGGACCTGGGCGGCACGATGCGCCTCGGCGCCTACGACGCCGTCCTGAAGGCGGGTTCGGTCGTGGCCGAGTCGTACGGCTCCCGTGAGGTGTCCGAGCGTCACCGTCACCGCTTCGAGGTGAACAACGCCTACCGCGACAAGATCGCCGATTCGGGTCTGGTGTTCTCGGGCACCTCGCCCGACGGGCACCTCGTCGAATTCGTCGAGTACCCGAAGTCGGTGCATCCGTTCTTCGTCGCCACCCAGGCGCACCCGGAGCTCAAGAGCCGGCCGACGCGCCCGCATCCGCTGTTCCGCTCGTTCATCGAGGCCGCACTGAAATACAAGGCGGCCGAACGGCTTCCGGTGGATCTCGGTGACGATTACGAGTCGAACGACGCGCCGGCCGACACCGTCGCGGCGGTCAACGACGTCACCGTCGAACCGGTCGCCGGGATCGACCAGACCGGCGCCGAGGGCTGACCGGGTTGGGCGGCCACGAGTTCGACGTCAAGAGCACCCGCACCGTCTACGACGGGGCGATCATCACGCTGCGCGTCGACGAGGTGGCCATGCCCGGCGGTCGCGTCGCGGAGCGGGAGGTCGTCGAGCATTTCGGTGCGGTGGCGATCCTCGCCCGCGACGAGAACGGCCGCGTCGCCATGGTGCGGCAGTACCGCCACCCGATCGGCCGGCGCCTTCTGGAGCTGCCCGCCGGTCTGCTCGACCAGGACGGTGAGGCGCCACTGACGGCGGCGCAGCGCGAACTGGCCGAGGAGGCCGACCTGGCCGCCGACACCTGGCACGTCCTGGTCGACCTGGCGTCGTCCCCGGGATTCTCCGACGAAGCGCTCCGGCTCTACCTCGCCGAGGGCCTCCATCACCTCGACGAGGCGGAGCGCGTCGACGAGGAAGCCGACATGACGGTGGAGTGGGTGTCCCTCGACGACGCGGTCGCGATGGTGCTGTCCGGGGAGATCGTGAACGCCACGAGCGTCGCGGGCATCCTGGCCGCCTCGGCGGCGGACCGGACGGGAATCGCGCTGCGGGACGTCGACGCGCCATGGACCGACGAACCGACTGCGCTGCGCGATCGCCGGCGCTCGTGAGCTCGTCAGTCGTGGGTCGCCTGTGACGATCGCCGCCGACATCTCGCGCTTCCTCGACCATCTCACCGTCGAGCGGGGTGCGGCGGCCAACACCGTCTCGTCGTACCGCCGGGACCTCGAGCGGTACCGGCGGTACCTCGAGTCGCGCGACATCGAGTCGACCGACGCCGTCACCGAGGAGGACGTCCGGGAGTTCCTCGTCGACCTGCGACGTGGTGATCCGGACGCCGGGTACACGCCGCTCGCCGACAGCTCGATCGCCCGAACCCTGGTCGCCACCCGGCGTTTCCACAAGTTCGCGGTGGAGGAGGGGATCGTCGCGACCGATGTCGCGCATGCGGTCCGCCCGCCTCGTCCGGCGCGGCGCCTGCCCAAGTCGCTGCCGGTGGAGGAGGTGCTGGCGATCCTCGAGGCCGCCGGCGCCGAAGACCATCCCCGCGCTCTGCGCGACCGTGCCCTGCTGGAATTCCTCTACAGCTGCGGGGCCCGCATCTCCGAGGCGACCTCACTCGACATCGACGACCTCGACCTCGACACCCGGGCCGTGCGTCTGCGGGGCAAGGGCGGAAAGGAACGTCTCGTCCCGCTCGGCGGGCCGGCGATCGACGCCATCGACGCCTACCTGGTCCGCGGTCGTCCTGCGCTGGTGTCGAAGGCGACCCCGGCACTGTTCCTCAACGCCCGGGGCGGGCGACTCTCGCGGCAGTCGGCGTGGCAGGTGCTGGTCACCGCCGCCGAACGGGCTGGGCTGGACAAGGCCGTTTCCCCGCACACCCTGCGGCACAGCTTCGCGACGCACCTGCTCGACGGCGGAGCCGACGTCCGCGTCGTCCAGGAACTCCTCGGACATGCGTCGGTGACCACCACGCAGGTCTACACACTCGTGACGGTGAACACGATGCGTGAGGTCTATGCCGTCGCACATCCGCGTGCCCGCTGACCGCGCGCCGACCGCGGGAGAACGTCCGCCATGTCCTAGGCTGATACGAGTCGTCGACCAGGGACCGGCATCCGCCGCCCGGGCCGACACGCATCGGACACCGAAGAGTGAAGGGAGCGGCGGGCACGTGACCACTCCGAGCGCACCGCGGTCTGGCACCCGCCTCGAGTGTTCGGGGACGTGGTCGTGACCTCCGCGGGGGACCAGTACAGCATCCAGGTCTCACCGGGTCATGACGCCGACGAGGTCGACCACCACGCGGCCGACGAGATCGGCCCCACCGGACGGCCCTATCGCGAGGTTCCCGAACCGCGACCCCTCGACCGTCACGGTCCGGCGACCGTCATCGCGGTCTGCAATCAGAAGGGCGGGGTCGGCAAGACCACCTCGACCATCAACCTCGGCGCCGCGCTCGCCGAGTACGGCCGTCGCGTCCTGCTCGTCGACCTCGACCCGCAGGGTGCGTTGTCGGCGGGTCTGGGTGTGCCCCACCACGAACTCGAGCAGACGGTCTACAACCTCCTCGTCCCGCCGCAGGTGGCGACCGACGACGTGCTCATGCGTACGCGCGTCGATGGACTCGACCTGCTGCCCAGCAACATCGACCTCTCGGCCGCGGAGATCCAGCTCGTCACCGAGGTGGGTCGCGAACAGTCCCTGGGCCGTGCGCTGCACCCCGTCCTGGACCGCTACGACGTGGTGCTCATCGACTGCCAGCCGTCGCTGGGCCTCCTCACCGTGAACGCCCTCGCCTGCTCGGACACCGTGCTGATCCCCATGGAGTGTGAATACTTCTCGCTGCGCGGCCTGGCGCTGCTCACCGACACGATCAACAAGGTGCGCGACCGCCTCAACCCGCGCCTGGACCTCGGCGGCATCCTGGTGACCATGTTCGACGCCCGCACGCTGCACTCCCGCGAGGTGATGGCACGTGTCGTCGAGGTGTTCGGCGAGGCCGTCTACGACACCGTGATCTCCCGTACCGTCCGTTTCCCGGAGACGAGCGTCGCCGGTGAGCCGATCACGTCCTGGGCGCCCCGATCGGCCGGCGCGAAGGCGTATCGGGCGCTGGCGCGTGAGGTGATCGCGCGCAACCTCAAGGGCGCATGACCGTCGACACCGACCCGACTGTGTCCGATCCTTCTGTGTCCGATCCTTCTGCGCCCGAAGTGGAGGGACCCGAAGTGAAGGGACCCGAGGTGGACGGGCCCGGGGCGGCCGCTCCGATCGAGGTGTCGGAGCCGGCCGGTGATGCACCAGGGGAGCACGCCGAGGCCGCCGAATCCGGTTTCCGCGTCAAGCTCCGCAACTTCGAGGGCCCGTTCGACCTGCTGCTGAACCTGATCTCGCAGCATCGGCTCGACGTCACCGAGGTCGCGCTCCACGAGGTGACCGACGACTTCATCGCCTATACCCGTGAAATGGGTCCCGAAATGGGGCTCGACCAGACCACCGAGTTCCTCGTCGTGGCGGCCACGCTGCTCGACCTCAAGGCGGCACGGTTGCTGCCGTCGGGCGAGGTCGACGACCCCGAGGACCTCGCACTCCTCGAAGCCCGCGACCTGCTGTTCGCGCGATTGCTGCAGTACCGCGCCTACAAGCAGGTGGCGCAGCTGTTCGGGGAGCTGGAAGCCGCTGCACTGCAACGCTATCCGCGTGCGGTCTCCCTGGAGCAGCGGTTCGAGGACCTGCTGCCGGAGGTCACACTCGGCGTCGATGCCGACGGTTTCGTGCAGGTCGCCGCGACGGCGCTGACCCCTCGGCCGGTGCCGACCGTCGGACTCGACCATCTCCACGACGTGCAGTCGGTGTCCGTGCCGGGCCAGGCGCGTCGGATGGCCGCGCTGCTCAGCGCATCGACCGGCGAATGGGTCACGTTCCGCGTGCTGACCGCCGACTGTGAGACCGGCCTCGAGATAGTCGGCAGCTTCCTCGGGTTGCTCGAGCTCTACCGCGAGGCGGCCATCACCTTCGAACAACCCGAGGCTCTCGGCGATCTCGCGGTCATGTGGACCGGCGAACGCCAGATCGACGACCTGCGCATCGACAAGGCAGAGGATTACGGATGACCGACGGACCGATCGACGACGCCGACGACGTGAACGACGAGGCGGTAGCGGACGCGGACGAGGTGGACGCTTATGAGTCGGGCGCGGTACCCGAGGCCGTCCCGGCAGAAGATGCCTCGAGCGATCCCGGCCCGGCCGATCCCGAACAGACGGCGCTGACGGGGGAGGACGAGGTCGAGGTCCTCGACGATGCGACACTGCGGGCGGCGCTGGAGGCCGTGCTGCTCGTCGTCGACACCCCGGTGACCACCGAGGAACTGGCCAACGCCGTCGATCAGGACCGGTCCCGGGTGCGCGACATGCTCAACGCGATGTCGTCCGAGCTCACCGCGGCGCGCAGTGGCATCGACCTGCGGTTCGCCGGCGACGGCTGGCGGTTCTACACCCGCGCGGACTACGCGCCGTACGTCGAGCGATTGCTCCTCGACGGGGCACGGTCGAAGTTGACGCGCGCGGCACTGGAGACCCTGGCGGTGATCGCCTACCGGCAGCCGGTGACCCGCGCGCGGGTCAGCGCAATCCGTGGGGTGAACGTCGACGGCGTGATCCGGACCCTGGTCGCCCGTGGCCTGATCAACGAGGTCGGCCAGGACCCGCAGACCAACGCCACGACCTATGCGACCACCGAGCTGTTCCTCGAACGACTCGGCCTCGCATCGCTGTCGGAACTGCCCGATCTGGCGCCTCTGCTACCCGACGTCGACCTCATCGACAGCCTCGACGACGAGCTGCTGTCGGATCCCCGATTCGCCAAACTGTCGCCTCAGGCGTCAGACTCGAAGGTACTGGTCACCGACGGTGACCTGAATGATGACTAGATCCGCACGGATCTGACGAACACAGGATTGAGAACAATGGCTTCCGCTGGCCGAGATGGCTCACCGGGAAAACGCCGTAAGGGCGCCCCCGCACAGCAACCGCGAACGAAGAAGACGCACCGCAAGGGGTCGTCGAAACCCAATGCCGACGTCGGGAAGATCCGGCTCAACAACGCCCGGCCCGCACGCCACCAGGTGGCACCGGACCAGGTGAGCGGCAACGGGCCGGAATTCGTCGCAGACGGTGTCCGACTCCAGAAGGTCCTCGCCCAGGCCGGTGTGGCCTCGCGCCGCGGCGCCGAGGAGATGATCGCCGCCGGCCGTGTGAAGGTCGACGGCAAGGTCGTCACCGAGCAGGGTCTGCGCATCAACCCCGACACCGCCATCATCCACGTCGACGATGCGCGCGTGATCATGGACGAGACCAAGCAGTACCTCGCCTTCAACAAGCCCAAGGGCTGGCAGTCGACCATGGCCGATGACCAGGGACGCCCGTGCGTCGGTGACGTGGTCGCCGAACGCGTGATGGCCGGACAGCGCCTGTTCCACGTCGGCCGGCTCGACGCCGACACCGAGGGCCTGCTGCTCCTGACCAACGACGGCGAGCTGGCCCACCGGCTGATGCACCCGTCGTTCGAGGTGCCCAAGACCTACCTCGCGACCTTGAAGGGCGAGGTGCCGCGTGGCATCGCGCGTCACCTCCGCGAGGGTATCGAGCTCGAGGACGGCCCGGTCAAGGTCGACAAGTTCACCGTCATCGAGGTCCACGAGGGACAGTCGCTGGTGCGGATCACCCTGCACGAGGGACGTAACCGCATCGTGCGCCGCATGATGGACGAGGTCGGCTTCCCGGTCACGAAACTCGTTCGCACCCATGTGGGTACGGTCGCGCTGGGGGAGCAGCGGCCCGGCAGCCTGCGTGTCCTCGGCAACGACGAGGTCGGCGGCCTGTACAAGGCGGTCGGACTGTGACCGCTGGCACGACGCGCGTCGTCGCGATCGACGGGCCGGCCGGTACGGGCAAGTCGTCGGTGTCGAAGTTGCTCGCCGACAAGGTCGGCGCCAGCTACCTCGACACCGGTGCGATGTATCGCGCGGTGACCCTGGCGGTTCTCGACGCCGGTGTCGCCCTTGACGATCCGGCCGGTATCGCCCGGGTCGTCGACGCGGTCGACATCGAGCTGATCCCCAACGGCGACGGGTCGTCGACGGTGCTGCTCGACGGCCGCGACGTGTCCGGCCCCATCCGGACCGACCACGTCACCAGTGCGGTGTCGGCGGTGTCCGCGGTTCCCGAGGTGCGCACCAAACTCGTTGCGCTGCAACGGCAGAACGCTCAGGGACGCTTCGTGGTGGTCGAGGGTCGCGACATCGGGACCGTGGTGTTCCCCGCGGCCGACGTCAAGATCTTCCTGACCGCGACGCCGGAGGCCCGAGCCGACCGGCGGCACAAGCAGAACCTGTCCGCGGGACGCGACAGCGATTACGCAGCGGTCCTCGACAGCGTCAACCGTCGCGATCATCTGGATTCGACGCGCGCGGTGTCGCCGCTGCGTGCCGCCGACGACGCCGTCGTCGTCGACACCAGTGACAAGACCCTCATGGAGGTGCTCGACGAACTGAGCAGCCTCGTCGAGACCCGGATCGGAGTATCAGAACGGTGAGCGACAACTTCGAGACCGACCTGGCGGCGTTGCCTGGCGACGGCATCTGGTCAGACGAATCCGACTGGCAGCTGGCCGATGTCGAGGGCGCCGACGGCGCCGCCGAGGTCGAACACATGCCGGTGCTGGCGATCGTCGGACGCCCCAACGTGGGCAAGTCCACCCTCGTCAACCGCATCCTCGGCCGGCGCGAGGCCGTCGTCGAGGACATCCCGGGCGTCACGCGCGACCGCGTGTCCTACTCGGCGAGCTGGTCCGGACGCAGCTTCACCGTCGTCGACACCGGCGGCTGGGAGCCCGACGCGAAGGGCCTGCAGCAGGCCGTCGCTGCGCAGGCCGAACTCGCGATGCGGACCGCTGATGCGATCGTCGTGGTCGTCGACGCAACGGTCGGTGCCACCGCGACCGACGAGGCCGTGGCGCGTGTTTTGCGCCGGTCCAAGACGCCGGTGATCCTGTGCGCGAACAAGGTCGACAGTGAGCGGATGGAGGCCGACACGGCCGCCCTGTGGTCGCTGGGACTCGGTGAGCCCCATCCGGTGTCGGCGGCGCACGGCCGCGGTGCCGGTGACCTGCTCGACGTCATCCTGGAGAAGCTGCCCGCGACTCCGCGTGAGGCGCCCGTGCTGGGCGGCCCGCGTCGTGTGGCGCTGGTCGGCAAGCCGAACGTGGGCAAGAGTTCGCTGCTGAACAAGCTGGCGGGCAGCGAGCGTTCGGTGGTGGACAACGTCGCCGGGACCACCGTCGACCCCGTCGACGAGATCGTCGAATTGGGCGGCAAGGTCTGGAACTTCGTCGACACCGCCGGTCTGCGCCGCAAGGTGCGCACCGCAAGCGGTCACGAGTACTACGCGTCGCTGCGCACACGGGCGGCCCTCGACGCCGCCGAGGTGGCGATCCTGCTGATCGATGCCTCGCAGCCGATCACCGAGCAGGACCTCCGGGTGCTCTCGCTGATCATCGAGAGCGGTCGCGCCCTGGTCATCGCCTTCAACAAGTGGGACCTGGTCGACGAGGATCGTCGCTACCAGCTCGACAAGGAGATCGACCGTGAGCTCGCCCGCGTGCCGTGGGCGCGTCGGGTGAACATCTCGGCGTCGACCGGTCGTTCGGTGCAGAAGCTGGTGCCCGCGATGGAGAGCGCGCTCGAGGCGTGGGACAAGCGGATCTCGACCGGACCGCTGAACAGCTGGCTCAAGGACGTCATCGCGGCCAACCCGCCGCCCCTGCGTGGTGGTCGTCAGCCGCGCGTGATGTTCGCGACCCAGGCGTCGGTGCGTCCGCCGACCTTCGTGCTGTTCACCACGGGCTTCCTCGAAGCCGGCTACCGCCGCTTCCTGGAGCGTCGTCTGCGCGAGGAGTTCAACTTCGACGGTTCGCCGGTGCGCATCAACGTGCGTGTGCGCGACAAGCGGGAGCAGCGCCGCAAGCGCTGACCGCCGCCGGCACAAACCCACCCCTTTTCGGCAAACCCACCCCTCGCCGGGTGGTGAATCTGCCGAAAAAGGGTGGGTTTGTGCATTCCTGGTGCGGTTGTGACGGTTGTGGGAGGCGCTGTGAGATACTGCCTCTCGTGCTCATCTTGGCAATCATCGTCTTCGGAATGGTCATCGGTGCCCTCGCTCAGCTCATCATCGGTGGCAAGAACATGTGGAGCATCGACTGGGGTCTGGCGCTCGTCGCCGGCGTCGTCGGCTCCTTCATCGGCGGGTTGCTGATCAGCCTGATCACCGGTCACGGCATCGAGATCCACCCCAGCGGCATCATCGGTTCGCTCGTCGGCGCGCTGATCGTCACCGGCGGCTGGATCTGGTTCAAGAAGCGTTCCACGACCAATTGATCGGCGACAGCCGACGAGTCGGGGAACACCCCTTCTGACCAGGCGATTGGTACAGGACAGCACTCGTCGGCTAGTCTTTAATCCGCCCACTCCGGTGGGCAGTCGAAAGACCGAGAGGTCCAAAGACAACGGGCTGTGGCGCAGTTTGGTAGCGCACTTGACTGGGGGTCAAGTGGTCGCAGGTTCAAATCCTGTCAGCCCGACAGAATGGCCAGCACAATGTGCTGGCCATTGTTGTATCTACTCCCAGCGTTGTATCTACTCCCAGCCGTCAGCGATGTTCCAGCTCACCGAACCGGGCGAGCAACCGGTTGATCGCGCTGCAGTCCTGGAGGAACCGCTGGCGCTCGGGGTCCGCGGCCACGTCGCGCAGCATCTGGTCTGCGTCCGGGACCTGCTCTGCGGCCAGGATTGCCGACCACACAGCCCCGTCGGTGGCGGTGAACGCGTCGACGCCGTCGCGCAGCGCTCGCGCCAGAAAGCTCCGGTCTTCGGCATCGAGTTTGTCGTGGACCGAGGCGATCATCTCGATGGCCACCGAGGCGTGTGCGCGCTCGTCGCGGCGGTGGAGCGCGATGGTGGCCTGGTGTACCGGCTGAATCGTCCGGTCCCCGGCGATCAGGCTCAGGTAGTCCGCGATCGAGGTCTCCGCGACCGTCGCGAACGCCAGGGTCGTGAGCGCGGCCGCTCGCGGGGACTCTGCCCGTGCGCGCGACTCCCGATGTCGCCGCACCGTCGACGACTCCGGCAACGTCACGTCCGGCAACGCCCAGCCGCGACGACGTCGGGTCAGCGCAGACGCATTCAGGTGCATCAACGTGTGGTACTCCTCGTCGACCATCGACTGCACCACCGCTGCCCGGTCCGCATCCGAGAAGCCGGTGCCGAACACGTCTCGGAACAGCAGCCCGAATCCGGGTGTCACGACGTCCTGTTCGATGTCGACGACGTTTTTGTTGTATGCGATCCACGCCCATGCCAGGACCCGGGCCCGGACGTCCTCGTCGAGCTGCTCCCAGGTCGGATGCCCCGCGAACGGGAGCAGGACCTCGGGATAGTCGTCTCGGGTGTCGTCGTAGAGTTCGTCCATCGTGGGGACGTCGAGTTCGGGTTCGGTGCGCCGCACCGTGGCCCGCCGCGGCCAGCTCCGCACCAGACCCTCGATGACCGCCGACTCCGCCGGGTCGGACGCGTCGTGCTCGGGCAGGTGGCCGGTCATCGTGACAGCCCCTCGAACATCTGCGCACACAGGCGCGCGTAGTCGTCTGCGTAACCGCCCAACGATCCACCCGCCTCGGTGAGCAATGCCGCGAAATCCTCGGTGTCGCCCGCGGACGCAGCGGACACCCGGGAGACCGCCCGCGCCAACGCCTCTCGCGCGGCGGGTGCACACGGGTTCGACGCCTGTACGTCCCGATACACCTCGGGTGTGCCGCCGGTGATCCGTGCCAGCAGTGCCGACATCGTCGCGAAGGGAGGTGTGGCCAGAGCGGCCGTTTCGTCGGCGTCGACCCCGAGGTCGGTGAGCGCGCACCCGAACGCCAGGATCGTCGCGTGGGTGAGGGCCTGCACCGCCGCACACACGTGGTCGTGCCGGTCCGCGGTCGTCATCTCAACCCGTGCGCCCCACCGTGCGAGGTCGTCGCGAAGGCGATACGCACCAGGACCGTCCAGATGGACGACGACTGTAACCGTCCGGCCCGAAAGGCCGAGGGACGGAGCGAACATCGGGTTGATCCCGACGATCGGACACCTCCCGTCGACGTCGTCCCCGGCGAGTTCGGCGACGGCGGAGGAGAACCGGGACTTCACCGAGAGCGTTTCCACCAGCAGCGCTGTCGGCCGCAACAGCATGCTCACCGACTTCACGGCGGCCAACGCCACGTCCTCCGGGACCGCGAGGACGACCACGTCGGCCTCGCTCAACAGTGCCGACGCCTCCGGCCCAGGCGATCGGATGTCGTCACCACAGCGGGCATCGAGCACGTGCACGGTGTCCCCGTCACCTCGCCACAGGTCCGCGAGCATCGTGCCGACCGCCCCCGCTCCGCCGGCCACGACCACCGACCGAGCGCCGGGTGTAGATGATGAGGTCACGGTTCGCTCTCGTCGGCAACGGACAGGCAGCGTCGCATCGACAGCGCCTTCACCATCGTCTCCTCGAACTCGTCCTCCGGATCCGACAGCGCGACGATCGCACCCCCGACCCCGAAGGTCACCTCGGATTCGGTGGCCACCATGGTGCGGATGACGATCGACAGGTCGGCGGTCCCGGTCAGCGAGAAGTAGCCGATCGCCCCCGAATACACCCCACGCGGACCGGCCTCGAGTTTGTCGATGATCTCCATAGTGCGGATCTTCGGCGCCCCGGTCATCGACCCGCCCGGGAACGCCGCCCGGACACAGTCCACCGCGGACACTCCTTCGCGCAACGTCCCGCGCACCGTCGACACCAATTGGTGCACCGGCGAATAGGTTTCGACGTCGAACAGCGACGGCACGTGCACGGAACCGGGTACGCAGACCCGCGACAGGTCGTTGCGGACGAGGTCGACGATCATCAAATTCTCCGACCGGTCCTTCTCGCTGTGTCGCAGGTCGTGCTGAAACCCCTCGTCCTGCACGGGATCCGCCGACCGTGGCCGGGTGCCCTTGATCGGCTTCGACTCCACCGTGCGATCGGCACCCACCTTCAGGAACCGTTCGGGGGACGCGCTGAGCACCGACAACCCCGAGAACTGGAGCAGTGCGCTGTAGGGCATCGGGCTGATCTCGCGGAGGCAGGAGTAGCCGGAGACCGGGTCGAGGCTGCGGCGCACGGTCGCAGAATTGGTCAGGCACACCTCGTACGACTCCCCGGACCGGATCTCCGCCAAGCACTGTTCGACGAGCCTCAGGTAGGTCGGGTGGTCGTGCCGGAACAGGATCGGCGCCTCGTGCGACTCCTGGACCAGCGGGGGAGCGGGCACGACCGGTACGGAGGCATGGTCGCGCAGCTCCCGGATGGCCGACGCCGTCTCGCGCAACCACCGAGCCGTCTCCGGGTCCACGGTGCCGGGCCCCGCTCCGTCGACCGGTTCGAGCGCGAGGAGATAGGCGGACCCGCGTTCGTGACCGATCACGACGGCCCGGTCCGCGAAGACCAGTGCCGCATCGGCCTGTTCCGACGCGTGCGCCAACTGGCCGCCGGTGTCCGCCTTGAGTTCGTAGCCGAGGTAGCCGACGTAGCCGAGGCAGAACCCGAACGGAAGATCCGGCCGGGGTGCCACCGACCGCTCCCGCAACCGGGCGTCGAGATAGTCGAAGAAGGTGCTGCGGATCTCTTCCCCGGAGCCATTCGAATGCTCGACGCGCACAGTCATTTCGGGGACCCGGTAGGTCACGTACTCGGCGCGCGGGCCCGAGCAGTCACCCATCACCGAGAACCGGCTCCCCGCTTCGGTCGCCGCCGACCCGTCAAGCCAGAAGCTGTTCGGTCCGTCGGCGAACAGGCGCTCGTACACCGCAGACGGGTCGACGACCCGGTCCACCCGCTCCGAGCGCACCCGGAAGTCGTGTGTCGGCTGCAGCGGCGCCGGCTGCTCCACGGAGGTGGTTCTCGACGTCAGAGGTCGCGGTCGCCGCGCCCGCTCCGGCGTGGCCGCAGCGAAATTCGACAGCAGTTCGCGCCCGTACTCGGTGCAGATCGACTCCGGGTGGAACTGCACCCCCCACAACGGGAGTTCCCGGTGGCGCACCGCCATCAGTACGCCGTCGTCCGACCACGCCTGGGCCTCCAACTCGTCCGGGACCTCACGGACCGCCAGCGAGTGGTATCGCACCGCCCGGAACGGGGAGGGCAGACCCGCGAACAGGCCTTGGCCGTCGTGGTGCACCTCGCTGATCCGTCCGTGCCGAGGTTCCGGAGCCGAGACCACCGGACTGCCGAACAGGTGACACAAGCCTTGGTGTCCCAGGCACACTCCGAGTACGCGAAGTCGGCTGTCGGTCAGGGCCCGTTCGCTGATCCCGAAGTCGCGGGCGCAGTCCGGGCGCCCCGGGCCGGGGGAGACCACCACGTTGTCGAATGCCTTGAGGTTCACCGACGACCACGGCGCATCGTTGGCGACGACCACCGGCTCCTGGCCGTTGACCTCCGTCAACAGGGCGAAGAGGTTGTAGGTGAACGAGTCGTAGTTGTCGATCAGCAGTGTGCGCACCGCGTCCACCTCAGCCCACGCTGGTATCGGTGGTGCCGCCCGCGGCTGTCGGCCGGACGAGGACGCGATCGCGGCCCGCGTGGTCGACCGGAACGCCGTGCGTCCGCAGTTCGTCGGTCGCCACGATGAGATCCTCCACCCGGCAGGTCTCCGAGATGAGCAGGTCGTAGAGATCGTGCAGGAACTGTGGGGAGAGTCCGTGATCGAGGGCGTAACGGTGGGCGCGATCGTGCACCGCTCCGACGCGACGCGGCTGCATCACGGGAATGGCGTGGTGCTCTTTGAGATACGCGATGCGGGTGCAGACCTCGATCCGGGCGCGGACATCGTCGAGCAACCGATTGTCGATTTTGTCCAATTCCGCACGGAGGGTCGCGAGTTCACGCTCACCGGGGTTGCCCTCGGTGATCATCTGACCGTTGTTGCCCGTCGATTCGTTCACCGCTCGACCACCTTGCACTGTCCGAAGGAAAGTGCGGCCCGCCGACTTGAACCGCTGGAAACGCGACGCGGGCCCGAACTGACACTGCGCCCGGTCCGCGCTCGCGAACCGCAACCCCCGACTCGGTCCATGGTCGCACCGACCATGCGCACCACGAGGGCGTAAGCGTCACCGGGAGATCACAATTCGCCAACGACCGCGCCGTCACCGTCATCCGTTCGGATGGTCGTGCGTCCGGTTTTTCGCACTTGTGGCTTCACGTTTCCGTCTGCCCGGCGGCCGGGGCAACGGCTGTGCCACAACCCGGGATCCGGCTCCGAACGCGTATCCCCTCCGAGGTGCCGATACCGGGGCGGCTCAGGCGAGCAGCGGCACCCCGACGTCGGCGCCGCCTTCCTCGGTGATCCGCGCGCCCATTCGGGTGAAGGTGGGTGTGGCGATGAACCCGCCCGCGAAGAGGGCCTCGCCCTGGCGGAAGTCGGGCGACTCGGCCAGCATGTGTTCGCCGACGAAGCCGAAGGTGTCGGCGAGTTCGGCCAGATCGCGCGGCGCGTTCATCCGCATCAGGCACAGGTTGTCGCACTGGGACAGCACGTTGGGGTGGATCTTCGTCGGGCGTTGCGTCGACAGAAGGAGCCAGAGTCCGAACTTGCGTCCCTCGGCCGCGATCTGCACGACGCGGTCGATGAGGGCCTGCTCGACCGCGCTGGTGGCGACGGGTGGGCAGATGTTGTGGGCCTCGTCGATCACGATGAGGACGGGCCGCCGCTCCTCGCGGTGCGCCCACAGGTGTTCGAGCACGGAGAGCGCCGCGACCTTGGGTTCTGCCGGGTGGGCGAACCCGCCCAGATCGAGCACAGTGGCCTGGGGGCGGTCGTCGATGATGTCGGTGGCGGCGACCTCGCCTCGGGCCCACAGATCCCAGTCGAGGACCTGGAGATTCTCGATCCGCTTGGCCAGTCGCTGGTGACCGGGCTCGTCGGATGCGCGTAGCGCCGAGATGTAGCTGTCCTGGTCGGGTATGTCGTCGGCGCCGCCTCCGCTGAGGGTGGCGTCGGCGTGCAGCAGGACGTTGTACTCGTCGGCGTCGGCGATCGGATCCAACTGCAGGACGGCGGCCTTCGCGGTCAGCGGCAGATCGGTGAATCGCGCCCGTAACTGCGGGAGATCGCGTCGGGTCGAATGCAACACCTGGATGTCGGATGCGGCGATGGCCGCGGCGAGCTCGGGGTCGGTGGTGTCCCGCGTCTCCGGAAGCCGGGTGAAGTCGGCGTTCGGGTCCAGGATGAGCAGCGGCAGCCGCGTGTTCAGCAGCAACTGCTCCAGCACCACCCCGAGCGCGTAGGTCTTCCCCGAACCGCTCTGGCCGCACCAGAAGGTGTGCCGGTTGAACTTGTGCGCGGAGAGGACGACGTCAGACGTCGCGTCGTCGCGATGACTTCCCACTGTCAGCTGAACCACGCCTGAAGAATACGGCGTGGACGGACTCGGCATCGACCCGAAGCGCCGCACGACGTGTGCCGGATTCACGTCCGGACGGCGGTCAGATCCGTTCGACCTCGACGAAGACGATGGTGTTCGTCGAATCCCGGTTCTCTACGCGGTGTTCGACACCGGCGCTTCGGGTGTAGCTCTCGCCGATCCGGAGTTCCGCGGCGATCTCCGAACCGTCCGGTGCGACGGCGTACATCGTGTCGTCGACCAGCGGCACCACGACGTAATCGTGCTCATGCCGGTGCATGGGAATGGCTCCACCCGGCTCGATCGTCCACCGGGTGACCCGGAACCGGCCGTCGTCCTGCTGCACCTCGCCGTGCGAACCCGTGCTCATGGCGTCCTCCGTGTTGTCGATGGTCACTTGCCGGCGTGACGCAGGTGCCCGTACAGCGCAGCGCGGTAACCGCGGGTGTAGCTGGGCTCCTCGTCGTCCGGGTCCGGCGGGCAGGCGAGTGTCGACGACGCGAGCTGACGCGCCCACGGTGCCGGGAGCGCGCACAACGCGGCCTCCGCATCCTCGAACCCCTTCTGGAACAGGTCGGGATCGAGGTGCTCGTCGAGGTCGGCATCGTAGATCGGGAAGGAGGTGGGTAGCCGGGTGACGACGCCGTACTCGGTGACGATGTCGAGGTCGGGGAGATCGTTCTCGTGATTCGTCAACGGACCGTACGCCTTTCGGCGAGGGTGCGGTAGAGCGTTGCCCGGCTGACCCCCAGCGCCTGGGCGATCCGCGGCACGGATTCACCTGCGGCGCGCATCTGTTCGGCGCGGAGCACCTGCTCGTCGTCGAGGACGCGGGGTCGGCCGACCGTCGACGCCGATCGCCGGTGGGTCGTGGTCAGTGGCCTCGCCGAGCTGAGTGCGGGGGAGGGGTCGTCGAGTTCGGCCAATGACGCCAGCACGCCGACGACCATCGCGCCGGTCGGATCATCGGTGTCGATGCCCTCGCGCAACGAACGGAGACCGATCCGTCGTTTCGCGAGTTCCCGTGTGATGGCCATGACCTCGCGGATGTTACGGCCCAGTCGGTCGATGCCCACGACCACCGTCGTGTCGCCGGCTCGCGCGTAGTCGAGTAAGGCGACCATCCCCGCCCGACGGTCCGCGGGCTGCGTCCGGTCGGCGGCATCGGTGTAGATCCGACCCGGATCCACCCCCGCCTCGGTCAGTGCATCGATCTGTGGTCCGAGAGCATGCGCTCCCGGGGTCTCGCGCGCGTATCCGAGGGACATCCCCGGTGCGCCACCTCTCGCTTCGTCCGTCACGAGGAGGACTCTATCTCAAAAGTATCGATACAGATTCTGAGACGCGCCCGAGATTCGAGACGAACTCTGCGGGAATTCCAGAATATAGCGGACTTTCGAGATCTGAAGTCTCAAAACAGGGTCTCATAAGTTTCGAGACCTTCCGGCGCGCCGGATTGCGTTCTGTCCCGGTTGCCGACACAGAACACAACCGGATCGAACTCATCCGGTAACGCAGCACGAAGGGCCTGGCGACGGAATGTCGCCAGGCCCTTCGTGGTTCGTCGCTATCGCTCCTCACACCTCAGGGA
>NZ_JSYC01000099.1:0-15425 GCF_054823965.1 Gordonia sp. GN26
TGGGTTTGCCGAAAAGGGGTGGGTTTGCGGAACACTCAGCGAACGGTGGCGGGCTCGGCGCAACTGTCGGTGACGTCGACCAGCGAGCACGGCACCGGCAGTCGCGTCGGCCGATATCCGGCCGGCACTCCCCCGGCTCGGGTGATCTCCCGGTACGCGGCGACGGCGTCAGTGGGTCGTCGTGTCAGCGACGGGTCGCGTTGCGCGTCGACGGTGTAGAGACCGAAGCGCGAGTCGAAGTCGCCCCACTCGTAGTTGTCGGTGAGGCTCCAGTAGTTGTACGAGCGCACGGGGACACCGTCCTGCTTGGCGCGCTGCAACCAGTACACGGTGTCGCGCAGGTGATCTGCACGCCGGTAGCCGTCCGGGCGTCGACCGTCCGGGCCGGTGGCCAACCCGTTCTCGATGACGCGGATCGACTTGCCCGGGAACTGTCGCGCCACGTGCCGGAGCACGTAGTAGATGCTCTCCGGGGCTTGCGAGCTCTTCCAGAAATCGCCGAGGGCCCCGTAGGCGACCGAGGCATCGGTGACCGAGAACGAGTAGTAGTGGTCGATGCCGACGAAGTCGAGGGTGTCGCTCATCCGTTGCGGGAAGACCGATTCCAGCCATGGTTGCAGACCCACGATCGGGTAGTACGCGAAGTTCGACGATACCTGTGCACCCGGTTGCACCCGGTGGATGTGCCGGTAGATGGCTCGATGAGCCGTAACGATGCCGTCGGCCATCCGGCCCACGTTCTGCGGTGCGAGCCCGCCGTACTGGGCTTCGCGCCGAACATACTCGGTGGGTTCGTTGAAGGTGATCCACAGCGGGTCGGCCCAGGCATACCGGTCGACGACCCGAGCGGCGAACGCCACGGTGTCGTCGGTCATGCCGGGACGGTTCCAGCCACCGAGATCCACTGCCCACCCGGGATGCACCCAGTGATTGAGGGTGATCATCGGCCGCATGCCGGCGTCCACGACCTTTCGGATCACGCGGTCGTAGAACGCCCAGCCGGCCGGATCATCGCGCCCACGCGTGGGTTCGACCCTCGACCACTCCACCGATGTGCGGTAGATGCCCACGCCCAGCGACGCCGCGCGGTCGATGTCCTCGTCGTAGCGGTGGTAGAAGTCGACGGCGTTGCCGACGGGCTGATCCACCCTCCCCTGCTTGCCGTATCGCAGCCAGTTCGAATCGCGGTTGTATCCCTCCGACTGGAAACCGGATTGGGCGACGCCGAACTCGAAGTCGGGTCCGAGCGGGGGAACCGCCGCCCGCGCAGGCGAGGTGACACCGGCGATCACGAGCCCTGCCGCCGCCGCGATCACGATGGTCATGACTGCGGGACGTACACCTCTGCGCACGATGCTCAGAACGGGCTACCGGTGAACGGCGCGACGCGTTCACAGGGCACGCGGCGCGGGTGTTCCGGGTCGAGCGCATTCAACACAAAGGTCGCTGTGCGTCGCGACCCCGCCATACCCGCATGCTCGGTGTAGTCGACCGAACATCCATCCTGCACAACGATGTTGCGGACATTCTTGCCGCCCGGAGGCAGTCCGTACCAATACGGGACGACGAGTTCGTCGTAGCGGGTGGCGATGTTGGTGTACTGGATGCCCGGCTCGTAGTAGCCGCCGTCCGCGACCTTGCGCAGGAACGCTGCACCGGGATCGAGGTCGAAACACGCCTGGCACAACGGGACCTGGTCGGGTCGCACGCCGAGTCCCCGGACGAACGGGCCGATGGCATCGGCGGCGGCGACGGTCGTTCCACGCCAGACCGGAGCCAGCGAGACGTACTTGCCGACGTGGTCCTTGCCGCCGAGGTACTTGACGTAGTAGGCCGGGACCACGGTCCCCTGCGAGTGCCCGATGATGTCGACCTTCGACGCACCGGTGGTGCGACGTACCTTCGTGACGAAATCGCCCAGCTCGCGCGCGCTCTCGGACATGAGGCCCATCCCGCCGATCGCGCTGATCGGCCACGGGGCTCCCTTGATCGCACCGTAGGTCGTCGTGAAGACGCAGTAGCCCTCGTTCTTCAACAGCGGGACATACGTTCCCCAGTTGGTCTGCTGCGATCCCCCGGTTCCGTGCACGAGGATGACCGGGTTGGGATGACGGGGTGACGGCTTGCAGTTCCAGTCGTTCGCCCCGGGCAGCGAGCCGCCCGGATTGGTGAGTTCTCCGGGGATACCGGAGAGGAAGTTGTAGGTGACGGGTAGGTCGGCCCGCGCGGGTGCGGCGGTGGCGACGAGCACTCCGGCCAACGCCGCCACGACCAGCCCCAACAGCAGCTTCGAGGTCCTCATGGCTGGAAGCTAACAAACCGGTCTGCGCCGGGTGGGGCGTTTGACGCAGACCGTTGTGGCCGGTCAGCTCTTGGGCGAAGCCAACGACCGCGCGGCCAGCTCCAGAATCCGTTCGCCCCGACGGAATTCGAGCGAATGCAGCTGACTGTCCGGGGCGACGGTGTTGCTGGCCTGACGGAGCAGGATCGCGGCCAACGACGACGCGGTCCGCGGCGGGATGACCAGTAGCGTCACGTCGACTCCGCCGGCGGTCAAGGTGATCAACGGCGGTGTCATGGGTGAGTCCGGGGAGTCCAGGCCCGGGATACGACGAAAGCTGGTCCAGTTGACATCCATGCCGGTGACGTCGCCGATCTGCGATCGGGCCGCTGCGAGAAGACCGGGCAACTCGTCGGCGAGCTGGAGCGTGTACGGGTACCAGGCACCGCCGATCGGAGCCGACGGATCGACGCCGAACCGCACGCGGGGCGGCCCCAGGAGCGGCGGGGCGCTCATCGACGGACCGCTTCGACGGTAGCGATACTGCGGATCTCGGAGATCACATTCCCACCTGACGTGTTCATCAGACGGAGAGTGGAGGTGTCTACTGTCTGACACCGGAGAGGCCGACAGCAGCCTGTCGGGTGTTCGAACCGGATGACTCAACATTACCCCGGTGGCGTCTCGGAGGATCGTCCGGCGCGGTCCTTCGGGCCGGTCATCCGGCTCGTAACCGACACGAATCGATCCGTGGGCGGACCGAGAACGAGTTCGAGGGCCCCGGCGCGATGCCGGAGCCCTCGATCTGTGGTGGAGCTAAGGGGAATCGAACCCCTGACCTACTCGATGCGAACGAGTCGCGCTACCAACTGCGCCATAGCCCCGGACGGTCGTCATGCGACCAACCGGGAGCCACTTTAGCAGCCCCACCGCGGTGGATCCCAAACGCCCGGACTCATGGCTAGGCTGGGCCGGTGCCTCGGATGTCTGATCAGCAATTGGCCGGTGTTCTCAGCAACGTCGTGGGGGTGATCAACCCCGTTCTCGACGTGCTCGCCGAACGCGACCCGCTCGGCCTCAAGGGTCATACCTTCCATGACCACGACCACCCCGATTCCCGCATCGAGCAGGCCCAGCACGCGGCCGCGAAGCTCCTCGACGTCGCCGACTGGCCCGGCACCAAGGGCTGGAGCGAGCGGTCGCTGCACAAGCGTGCGAGCTGGTGGGTGACCCGCATCGGAACCCTCAACACCACCGCGGTCGCCTTCCCCGGGGTCTTCGGCATCTGGGCGAAGCGCCTGCCGATCACGCCATACCTGGGATTCGCCAACCAGGCGATGGTGCTCGTCGCGATCGCCCGCGAGTACGAGGTCACCGACCGTGGCCGTCAGGTCGCGCTGCTGGCGTCGGTCCTGTGCGGACGGGAGATCTCCACACCTGATCTGTCATCGGAATCCGGTGCTCCCCTGCCCAGCGAACCCGAGGAACGCAAGAAGTCGTTGCTCGGCGGGATCTGGGATGCCGCAAAGCTGCTGCGTGCCGTCGACGACGAGTTCGAGAAGCGGCCGCAGCCGATGGTCCTGTTCCGCATGCTCGGGTACATCCCGGTCATCGGAGCGCCGGCAACCTACCTCGGTGAGCGGTTCGCCCTCTCGACGGCCGCCAGACGCGGTCAGGCATGGCTGGACAAGCACGGGAAGACGTCACTGACCACGGGACGCTGAAACGCTCGCCTACTCAACCGGCGAAGTCTGTTGGCCGAGTAGCGCCGACCGAGCGGAGCGAGGACGCCGCGTATCGAGGTCAGCCGACCCGGCGGTACTCCAGGTCCTCGCGGTCCATGCGGCGACGCTGGAACGGCGGCAGGTGGTCGAACACGGGGTCCTCGTCGTCGATCTCGAGAACCACTGCGCCACCGGGACGCCGCAGACGCGGGGGCGGCGGGGCGGCGGCGAACTCGGGCACTGCGGCGGCGCGTCGACGACGCTCTTCCTCCGCGCGTTGCGCACGCTTGGCGCGGGCGAGTCGCTGAGCCCGGATCTGCTGCTCGACCTTCACCGCCCGACGCAGGTACGCGAGGTAGCCGACCAGCATGAGTCCGACGACACCCGTGACGACCCAGCCGGGCGTCCCGATCAGGAAGCCCGACACCAGCGACAGGACGAACAGCACGAACAGACCCAGCGTGACCCGCTGACGCTCGCGGTACTTCAGCTCGCGTTCCTTCTCCGACGAGTAGACGCTGCGTCGAACCCGTTCGGACTGCGGCTTACGCTCCGCCGGCCGTTCGTCTTCGAGTTCGTCGACGACCGACTGCGGTTCGGCCTCGGTGTGCCGGGACGCGCGGGCGTAGTCGTCGTATTCGTCCTCGTCGAGATCGTCGGTCGCGTCCTCGTACTCGGCTTCGTCGTCGTACTCGGCCTCTTCGTCGTACTCCGCCTCTTCGTACTCGGCTTCGTCGTCGTACTCGGCGGCTTCCGAATCGTCTTCGTACTCGGCCTCTTCGGAGTCCTCGTACTCGGAATCCTCGGAAACCCCTGCCTCGGATTCCTCGGTGTCGGTCTCCTCGGCCTCGTCGACCAGGTCGTCATCAGCCTCGGCGGTCTCGGCGGTTTCGTCGTCCTCGACATCGTCGGTCTCGTCGGCGACGTCCTCGAGGTCGGTGTCCTCGGCGTCGGCCTCATCCGTGGCCTCCACGGTCGGCTTCTCCGCCTCGACATCGACGACGCGCTGGACCTTCGTCGTGACGTCGGTGTCCTCGGTCTCGGTGGCGGTGTCGTCCTCGACCTCGTCGACCACGGCGGTGGTGGCGGTCGCCTTACGGGAGGACTTCCACGACGGGTCGTGCGGGTGGCGGGCCGACGAGCGGCGTCGCGCGGTCGACGGCGCCGTCGCGCGGGAACCGCCGCGGTGTAGCAAGCGCGTCTTCTTCGCGGCCTCGGTCGATTTGAGGATCTGGGGACGACCCTTGATCACCATCGGGACCAGCACGAAGAGCCAGACCGCGACGAGACAAACCCACAGTACGGAGTTGGGCATGCGACTCTCCCTTCATTCACTCTGGTCACACGAGGCCACTCCACAATCTAGGGCCCGAAAGTCCCAGTTCCGCGCCGACGCGCCGGAGCGCGAACATGTCGGCGCGGATTCACATGCCGCTCTCAGTCACTCGGCGCGAAAACGCGCGTCCACCGCGACGCGGATCTCGATGTCATCGGCCCGCATTTCGAGGCTCGGCGACGGCGCAGCTCCCGGGATGGCGGCACTCATCACCCGCCCGCGCGGTGACGGGGCATGGTCGACCATGCCCGGGTCCGACAGGAGAGTCGGTATCACCGGCCCGCGTCCCACGGCGTCGGAGTAGGCCTGCGCCTTGGCGATTGCGTCCTCGACCGCCTCCCGACGCAGCTCGCGTTCGTGTGCGCGGCGACTGGTCTCGTGGACGTCCCAGCGAACGTTTTCGACCGCCACCCCTTCTTCCCCGGACCAGGTGTCGATGAACTCCGACAGCTTCTCGAAGTCCACGAACTCGGCGTCGAGGCGAATGCGGGTGTTGTACATCGGGTCCCGCGGCTCTCCGTCCCGCGAGTAGGCCCGGGACGAGTACACCCGTACCGATTCGGCGGTCCACCGGTTCACCGCACCGGTCGACTCGAGTTCGGCGAGAGCACCGGTGATCCGCGAATGCAGTGCCACCGCAGCCTCGTACACGGCAGCCTTCACGGGACCTTCGAGATGGACGGCGAGATCGATCACGCCGCGTTCCGGGGCATACCGACCGCGCGCATTACCGCGAACCACGATTTCGAGATCAGTCATGCCGCCAGCTTATTCGGCGGCACCGACGGATTCGGGCAGCGTCAACTGTTTCGGGCTGGGCTGCGACGCGTCAGCGGAAGGACGCCCGACCAGAACGGACCAGCGCCTCGGCCGCCGACCCGACGACCTCCTCGGCCGTCAGCGCGAACAGCATGTGGTCACGCCAGCGCTTGTTGACGTCCATGTACCGGACCAGCAGGCCTTCCTGCCGAAAACCGATGTTCTTCAACACCTTCTGGGAGGCCTCGTTGGCCGGCTGCACCGTCGCGTCGAGGCGGTGCAGCCCGACCGGGCCGAAGCAGTGGTCCACGCCGAGCGCGACGGCCGCCGTCGCGATGCCCTGCCCGGCGTGCGCATTGTCGACCCAGTAGCCGATCCACGCACTGCGCACGGCTCCGCGCTGGATGTTGCCGACCGTCAGCTGGCCCACGTACTGGTCGTCGAGCTCGATCACGAACGGCAGGATGGTGCCGCGCTTGGCCTCCGACTTCAACACCGCGAAGAGCGGCGGCCACGACGCAGGCTGATGGCGGTCCGCCCAACTCCCGACGCCGGTGGGTTCCCACGGCAACAGCGAGTTCTGGTTACGTATGCGCAGTTCGCTCCAGGTCTTGCCGTCGCGGACCTTGACCGGGCGCAACGTGACCGTCCCGGCCTTGGTGCGCAGCGGACCGAGGGTCGCCGGCCAACCCGGGCTGCCCCCGCTTCCGCTCAACCACCTGAACACGATGAGTCAGTTTAGGCGCATCAAGGGTCTCGACGGGGTCAGCCGCGCTGGGCGAGGAAGGCGACCTCGACCTCGTCGCCGGTACTCATCTCCTCGACCTCGGGGTCGACCATGATCAGACAGTTCGCCTCGGCGAGTTCGGCCAGCAGGTGCGACGAGCCGGTCGGCGACGCGCCGAGCACCTGGACCAGGTAGTCCCCGGTCCGTTCGTCGCGCATGAGCTGCCCGCGGAGATACCCCTTGCGACCGCGCACCGACGCGATCGGCCCGATGGTGCGGGCCTTGATCACCCGACGCATCGGCTGCCGCTTGCCCAGCGCGATGCGGATGAGAGGGCGCACCATCACCTCGAAGGTGACCAGAGCACTCACCGGGTTCGCCGGGAGCAGGAAAGTCGGCACCTCGTCGCGACCGAGGCGGCCGAAACCCTGTACCGAGCCGGGATGCATGGCGACGCGGACGATCTCGAGTTCACCGAGGTCGGCGAGGGCGTCCGCGATGGCCTTCGACGCGCTGCCGCCGACCGCGCCGCAGATCACCACGATCTCGGACCGGATGAGCTGCGCCTCGACGACCTCACGCATGCGGGAGGCGTCGCGCTCGGCGATGCCGACCCGGTTGACATCGGCGCCGGCGTCGCGCGCGGCGGCGGCGAGCGCATAGCTGTTGACGTCGTAGATCTGTCCCGGTCCGGGCGTGCGGTCGATGTCGACGAGTTCGCTGCCGACCGAGATCACCGACAGACGCGGACGCGGGTGCACCATCACACGGGACTGTCCGACCGCGGCCAGCAGACCCACCTGGGCGGGACCGATGATCGCACCGGCCCGGACCGCGACGTCACCGGGCTGGACGTCGTCGCCGACCCGGCGCACGTAATTGCCGCTCTCGACACCGTGACCGACCTTGACCTTCTGGTCGCCGCCGTCGGTCCAGCGCAGCGGCACCACCGCGTCGGCGAGCGTCGGCATCGGCGCACCGGTCTCCACGCGCACGGCCTGGCGCGGTTGCAGCCGGGTCGGGGTGCGCGACCCCGGGCCCACCTCCCCGACCACCGGCAGCGACACGATCATGGGCTCGCCCGCTTCGAGGTCGACGAGCTCGGCACCGTTCGGATCGAACTCCTCGAGATCCTCCGGAGCCAGAACGCCGGCCAGGGCCACGTCGACCGCACGCACCGCGTAACCGTCGATGGCCGCCTGATCGAAACCCGGCATCGGATGCTCGGTGACCACTTCCTCCGCGCACATCAGACCCTGCGCCTCGGAGATCGCGACACGCACCGGCCGCGGCGCCACCGCGGCGGCGGTCACGAGCGTCAGATGATCTTCGACCGACCGCATCTCACCGCACTTCCCGCACTGCTCGAAACACCCGCACTGCTCGATACACCACAGACAAACGGTATCGGGCCCGCGCGCCGGAACGGCCGAGGCGCGCGGAAGCCCCGACGATCAGCTCTCGGCGAGACGCTTCTCGAGCCACTCCCGCAGATCAGGGCCGTAATCGTCGCGGTCGAGCGCGAAGTCGACGGCGGCCTTGAGGTAGCCGCCGGGGTTGCCCAGGTCGTGGCGGGTGCCGCGATGGACGACGACGTGGACGGGCTCACCCTCCTCGATGAGAAGAGCGATGGCGTCGGTGAGCTGGAGTTCGCCGCCCGCGCCCGGCTTGATCCGACGCAGCGCGTCGAAGATCTTGCGGTCGAGGATATAGCGGCCGGCCGCGGCGAGATTCGACGGCGCGTCCTGCGGCTCCGGCTTCTCGACCATGCCCTTGAGCTTCATGACGTTGGGGTTGTTGGCGTCGGGCAGCGGCTCGACGTCGAAGACGCCGTAGGCGCTGATGCGGTCCTCGGGGACCTCGATCGCACACAGGACCGAACCGCCACGACGCTCGCGCGTGCGCGCCATGACCTCCAACACGCCACCGGGCAGGACGAGGTCGTCGGGCAGCAGAACGGCGATGGCGTCCTCGTCATCGTCGAGGCGGTCCTCGACACACCCGACAGCGTGGCCGAGGCCCAGGGGCTTCTCCTGGACGACCGAGGCGACCTCGAGCAGGTTGGGCGCCTTGCGGACCTTGGCCAGCATCGCCTCCTTGCCGCGCTTGGCGAGGGTGTTCTCGAGGACGAGGTCCTTCACGAAGTGCGCGACGACGCCGTCCTTGCCCGGCGACGTGACGATCAGGAGCCGCTCCGCGCCGGCCGACTTGGCCTCCTCTGCGACCAGCTCGATACCGGGGGTGTCGACCACCGGCAGCAGCTCCTTGGGCACCGTCTTGGTGGCGGGTAGGAAGCGCGTCCCCAGCCCGGCAGCCGGGACCACCGCGGTGCGCGGGATCGGCGGGGTGTTGGGTACCGATTCGTACTCGCTGAAGCCATCTTTGGACGCAGTCATGGAACCACCCTAGGACAGGTGTCCCCGAGCGGCCGGACAGACAGCAGTGACTCAGACCTCACCCGAACCGGGGTCGAGGTCCGATACAGTTCGGGCGTCGGCGAGCCACCCACGGCATGAAGGACGGTCGCGTCGTGCGAACCCTGAAGGACCGGCGGCGAGAGGAAGCCGCGAAGCGTCGGTCGACCATGACGGCGGCCGCGCGCGAGCGGGCTGCCGAAGACCTCGCCGAGTGGATACACACCTGCCCGTTCCGCCTCGAATACGACGTCACGGTCGCCGCCTATGTGCCCGTCGGCGACGAGCCTGGTTCGACGGCGATGCTCGACGCGCTTCTCGACCGGGGCGTGACGGTGCTGCTGCCGGTGGTCCCGGACGGCGAACCCGCCCCACTCGACTGGGCCCGCTATACCGGTCCCGGTTCTCTCGCCCCGGGGCGATGGGGTCTGCTGGAACCTACCCACGACCGTCTCGGTGTGCCCGCGATCCGCGCGGCGTCGGTGATCTTGATCCCCGCCCTGTCGGTCGACAAGACCGGGGTCCGTCTCGGCCGCGGCGCCGGGTATTACGACCGCACCCTCGTCGGGCTGTCCGCGGACCTCGTGGCCGTCGTCTACGACGAGGAGCTCGTCGACTCCCTGCCCGCCGGCGATCACGACGTCGCCGTCGGCTGGGTGCTCACCCCGGGCGGCGGATTCCAGGAGCTGGGCTGATCGAAGACAGGTTCTGAGACAACAAAACCTGGGCGGGTCCGTCCGGTGAATTCCGGAGGCGATCCTGCCCAGGTTCGGCTGTGAAGTTGTGCGCGACCCGTCAGGCGGGCGTGGCGGCCTTGCTGTCGCTCTTGGTGGTGCTGCTGCTCGAGCCCGACGACGACGAATCCGACGAGGACGAGGAGCCGCTCGACGACGAGCTGTCCGAGGACGAGGACGACGACGAGGTGTCCGTCGAGGACGACCCCGATCGCGAGTCGGTGCGGTAGAAACCGCTCCCCTTGAACACGATGCCGACCGAGTTGAACAGCTTGCGCAGGCGACCGGTGCACTGCGGGCATTCGGTCAACGAGTCGTCGGAGAACGACTGGACGATGTCGAACTTGTTGTCGCACTCCGTGCAGGCATATGAGTAGGTGGGCACCTGAACCTCCGAAAGTCAGTAAACGCTGACAAGTGTAACCGATTTTGGCACTCACTCATTCCGAGTGCTAATCGGGTGTGGTTTCGCCGGAGATCGAGGACTCGGATCCCGCCTTTTCCCGACCTCGTCGAGACGATCCGGTCGGATTGGGGCAAAGTGTTTTCTCACGTCGGTCACGCAGCGGTCGTTCTCCTGACAAACTACCGCTTGTCCCGACGACGCCAGCCAACACCTTCACTGGAGTGCGATGACCGACTTTCTCACCAAACTCAACGACATCATCTGGAGCGATCCGCTGGTGTACCTGTGCCTCGGCGCAGGCGTGTTCTTCTCACTGCGGTCTCGATTCCTACAGGTCCGCCACATCCCGGAGATGATCCGCGCGATGATCCACGGACACAGCTCACCGGACGGGGTGTCCTCGTTCCAGGCGCTGATGATCTCCATCGCCGGTCGCGTCGGCACCGGCAACATCGCGGGCGTCGCCACCGCCATCGCCTTCGGCGGGCCGGGTGCGCTCTTCTGGATGTGGCTCGTGGCGTTCCTCGGAGCGTCGACCTCGTTCGTCGAATGCACCCTGGGCCAGATCTACAAGACGCGTGACCCGCTGACCAACGAATACCGCGGCGGACCGGCGTACTACTTCAGCAAGGCATTCGCCCACACCAAGTCCTCGAAGTTCTTCAAGGTCTACGGCCTCGTCTTCGCGGCGGTGACGGTGCTCGCATGTGGCATCCTGCTGCCCGGCATCCAGTCCAATTCCATGACCGTGGCGATGAGCCAGGCCTGGGACGTCGCCGACTGGGCCGTCGCGATCGGCATCGTGATCGTCCTGGCGTTCGTCATCATCGGCGGCGTCAAGCGCATCGCCACCTTCGCCTCGATCGTCGTGCCGTTCATGGCGGTCTGCTACATCCTGTTCGCCCTGGTCGTCGTCTTCACGAACGCCTCGCAGATCCCCGAGGTGTTCCGCCTGATCTTCTCGAGCGCCTTCGGTACCGACGCCGTGTTCGGCTCGATCATCGGCGCCGCGATCATGTGGGGCGTCAAGCGCGGGATCTACTCGAACGAGGCAGGTCAGGGCACCGGCCCGCACGCCGCTGCCGCCGCCGAGGTCTCCCATCCGGCCAAACAGGGTTTCGTCCAGGCCTTCGCGGTCTACATCGACACTCTGTTCGTCTGCTCGGCCACCGGCTTCCTCATCATCACCACCGGCGCGTACCGGGTGTTCGAAGGTGAGAGCGCCAGCGGTGCGGTCCTCGGCGAGGGTGGTCTGCTGCCCAGCGATGTGAGTGTCGGCCCGACTTTCGTGCAGGTCGGATTCGACAGCATGTGGAGCGGCGCGGGCTCGACGTTCGTCGCCATTTCGCTCGCGTTCTTCTGCCTGACCACGATCATCGCCTACTACTACATGGCCGAGACGAACCTACGGTTCCTCATGGGCCAGTCGTCGACGATCTACATCCGCCCACTGCGCAGCACCCTGGGAGCCAACCTCACGCTGCTCCTGCAGGCCGCGATCCTGATCTCGGTGGCCTACGGGGCGGTCTCCACGGCCGAGGACGCCTGGACGCTGGGCGACATCGGCGTGGGCCTGATGGCCTGGCTGAACATCCTCGGCATCCTGGTGTTGCAGCAGCCCGCGTTCAAGGCGCTGCGTGACTACGAACGGCAGAAGAAGCAGGGCAAGGACCCGATCTTCGACCCGGTCGCACTCGGCATCGTGGGTGCGACGTTCTGGGAGACCTACGACCCCGACGCCAACAGTCGCCCCAAGGAAGAGATCACCAGCTCCTGAGCCGATCGGCTTTCCGGCCGACGAAGCCGTCCGAACGACGAAAGAGCCCGGGACCCCACGGTCCCGGGCTCTTCTCGTCCACTGCCGTGGCTATCCGCCGATGACGTCGCGGTTCATGTCGGGGATGTTGTCACGGTTCATGTCGGCATCACGTGCCTGGCGGGCGTCCCAGCGCAACAGCATCGCGGCGAGTGCCGCCGAGATGACCGAGCCGGCGAGGATGGCCGCCTTCGCTGCTGCGGCGTGGTCGTCGGATCCGCCCTCGAAGCTGAGTTCGGAGATGAGGAGGGCCACGGTGAATCCGACGCCGGTGAGCATGCCGATCGGCAACAGGTCCCGGATACCGATGGCATCAGGAAGCCGCAGCGGCGTGAACTTCGTCATCAGCCAGGTCGATCCGAGAACGCCGACGAGTTTGCCGACGACGAGTCCGAGAACGATACCGATCGACACGGGCTGCACGATCGATCCCTCGCCGCCGATCACGGTGACGCCTGCGGCAGCGAACGCGAAGACCGGGAGCGCGATGGCCGCCGAGTACGGGCGCACCGCTTCGTCGAGCCGTTCCGTGCGCGGGATCTTCTCACCACGGATCGCGACGGCGGGCACGACGAAGCCGAGCAGCACACCCGCGACGGTGGCGTGCACGCCGGATGCGTGCATGAGGGCCCAGGCGACGACGCCGACCGGGATGAACAGCGGCCAGAGCCGCCACGAGCCCCGCACCAGGACGGCGAACAGGGCAACCACGACGAGTGCGCCGCCGAGCATGACGAAGTCGATCTCGTCGGTGTAGAAGGTCGCGATCACGACGATGCCGAGCAGATCGTCGACGACGGCCAGCGTGAGCAGGAACGTCCGCAACGGCATCGGGAGGCCGCGACCGAAGATCGCGAGGACGGCGAGCGCGAAGGCGATGTCGGTGGCGGTCGGGATCGCCCAGCCGCGAAGGCCTTCGGGGTCGCCGAGGGCGACGACGACCACGTAGAAGAGTGCAGGGGTGACCATGCCGCCCACTGCTGCGGCGATCGGCACCCCGGCGAGCTTCAGATCGCGCAGGCCGCCGGCCACGAACTCGTGCTTGAGCTCCACACCGACGACGAAGAAGAAGATCGCCAGGAGTCCGTCAGAGGCCCAGTGCGCCAGCGACAGATCCAGATGCATGAAGTCGGGTCCGACCTCGGTGTGCAGCAGCGACGCGTAGCTCTCCCGCCACGGCGAGTTGGCCCAGACGACGGCGATGGCCCCGGCGATGAGCAGTAGGACACCGCTGGTGGTGTCGAGCGCGGCCCACTGCCTGAGTCGGTCACGCCGCCCGGGAGCGTGCGATTCGGCGTGACTCGTCGGTCGCTGATCCGTCGGCTTGTCGGTCGGTGGCAGGTCCGTCATGAAGCTCCTCTGTTCGCAGGGCACACGCATGCCCACATCACGCCACCCGGGACCGGGCAACGGCCGACCAGACTTCCCGGCACACCATGATTTGTTCGTCGGTAACCCTATCCGAGGACTCTCACGACGGCGGACTGTGGACAGTCGGCCACCCACCACCGGACGGTCCACAGCGATACCTCGGACCCGCGTTCGGAGTGGTCAGCGCCCTACAGTCCGCATATGCCACCCACCCGGACGTCGCTTCCGCTCGACCGACTCGGCCCACGCCTCCGCGATCGGCTCGGCTCCGCACTGCGGCCCGGGTGGATGCGCAGTCTGGCGGTCCGACGCCTCGTCGCGGTTGCCCTCGTCGTCGCGGCCGCCGTGATCGCTCTCGCCGGGACCCGAGCGGACGGCGAGTTCGAAGTGCTCGTCGCGGCTCGCGATCTGCTACCGGGGCAGGTGGTCGCCGCCGATGATCTGGCTACTCGGCTCGTCGCGGGAAGCACGGTTCCCGCGGGCGCCATCTCCGACACCGAGCTCGCAGCCGGGCGGACCGTCACCGGACGGGTTCGTACCGGCGAGATACTGACCGACACCAGGCTGCTGTCCTCGCGGCTGCCGGCCGACCTGACCGGCGTCGACGACGCGCGCCTCGTACCGGTCCGGTTGTCCGACGAGGCGGTCACGTCGCTGCTTAGACCCGGTGACGTGGTCGACGTCCTGACCGACTCCGAGGAGGTTCTCGCCCGACGCGCCGTCGTGGCGATGCACACGGGCCAGGACTCGCCGACCGGCTTCTCCGCCGGTCGCAGCACGGTGGCACCGGTTCTTCTCGCGATGGATGTCGCTGCGGCGCATCGAGTAGCGGCTGCCGGGCTGGACTCCTCACTGGCCGTGGTCCTGCACTGAATTCACGCGCTGATGCCCTGCACCGGACGGATGCCGAATCGGACATGACAGCAGCCTTCAGCCACGACACTCCGGAAGATTCAAGGCAAATGGATCGGATCGTTCACGATCCTGGATAGGGTAGTACGAGTTCGCACAGCAAATGTTTTTGCACCGACTGAGACCGAATCACCGAAACAAGAGCGGAAGACCAAGGAGAGGCCGCACACCGTGCTCAAGGGATTCAAGGACTTCATACTCAAGGGCAACGTCGTCGAACTGGCTACCGCAGTCATCGTCGGTGCGGCCTTCACCGCGATCGTGACCGCGTTCACCGACGGCATCGTCCAGCCGATCATCAACGCGATCCCGGTCGGCTCGGATGCCGCTCAGGGACTCGGCTTCCAGATCACCGACAACAGCTCGACCTTCGTCGACATCGGCAGCGTGATCACCGCCGTCATCAACTTCCTGATCATCGCGGCGGTCGTGTACTTCATCATCATCCTGCCGTACAACAAGCTCGCGGAGCTGGGCGGCTTCGGCAAGAAGTCCGAGGTCACCGAGGTCGCGCTGCTGACCGAGATCCGCGATCTGCTCGATCCGGAGGGGACGTCGAAAGCCAAGGCCGAGGCGGAGAGCGACCTGCCGCCACACCTGTCCGAGCCGGCTGCGCCGGCCGGCGAGGCATACGCACCCCAGTCGGGTCCGCTCGCGCCGTACGAGTCGCCGTCGGGTGCCGGTACCACGCAGCGCATCTCGGCTCCCCCGCAGTCGGGCCAGCCGTCCCAGCAGGGCTCGTCGCATCAGGGCCCCTCGCAGTCGGGACCGCAGGCGTCGCCGCTGTACGGCTCGCCGCAGGGCCAGCCCGGCGGCCCGGGAGGCCAGCCGTACCCGACACCGCAGCCGGCTCCGGGCAACTACCCGCCGCCCGGTAACTACCCGCCTCCGGGCAACTACCCTCCCCCCGGCTCCCAGTACCCGGGCGAGCAGTACCCGGGCGAG
>NZ_JSYC01000100.1:0-23243 GCF_054823965.1 Gordonia sp. GN26
GGAGCTTGCGACGAGCCGTATCGAAACCAGGACCGGTGATCAGGCCAGCAGCCGCCACAACCCGATCAGACCGACGACGACGATCACCCCGCGGAGCGCGCGGGGTGAGAGTCGTCGTCCGTATCGAGCACCGAGGGCACCGCCGAGGAGCGAGCCGACGGCGATGAGTGCGGCGGCCGACCAGTTGATCCGGTCGAAGGCGACCAGCGTGTAGGTCACGGCGGCGACCACGTTCACCACCAGCGACAGCAGGTTCTTCGCGGCGTTCATCCGTTGCAGATGGTCGGGGACCACGATGCCGAGAACCGCCATGAGCATGATCCCCTGGGCGGCGGTGAAGTAGCCGCCGTAGATGCCGACCGCGAACGTGCCGGCGATCATCGCGGCGATGCGAGGTGGGGTTAGGCGTGGCGTCCCGAGGTTGGTCGGTGCGGTCGACCGGCGGCCGACCCACTTCTGGATCCATGGTTGCGTCACCACGAGGATCAGGGCGGCCACCAGCAGGACCGGCACGACCGCTTCGAACACCGTCTCCGGCAGATGGAGCAACAGCCAGCAGCCGACGATTGCGCCCACGAACGACGCCGGCATCTGCCACCGCAACTGCGGCCACTGTCCCTCGAGTTCGCGACGGTAACCCCAGGTCCCGGACACTCCGCCGGCGACGAGGCCGATGGCGTTGGAGATGGTGGCGCTCACCGGTGGGACGCCGAATGCGACCAGCGTCGGGAACGTGATCAGGGTGCCGCTACCGACGACCGCGTTGATCGCGCCCGCGCCCACGCCGGCCAGCAGGACGGCGAACAGTTCCCATGTGCTCACGACTTCCGAGGGTGCCCGGTGCGTCGGGCGGAATGGTCACCGGGGGTGGCCCCGCCGGGAAAACGCCCGGAAGAACGCCCCTGAAAACCACCCCTGGAAACGGCCCCCGAAACAGACCCGGCAGAGGACCGCCGTTGACATGGTGTCGTCGGCGCCGCTGCTGAGGGCGTATTTCGGGGGTGCTTTTCAGCTGGGACGGGCAGGTGGTTTCGATACGGCTCGTCGCAGGCTCCGCGCCTACTCAACCAGCGGCAGTCGGGGCGTCGTCCTTCTTCTTCCGCTTCGGGATGAAGTGCAGGATCGCGACGAGGATCGCGCCGACGAGCAGGCCGACGACCGCGGACAGGACGGTACCGGCCGTCCAGGACAGGACGCCGCCGAAGCCGCCGTGCACCAGTTCGCCGAACCAGTGCTCGACGTGGTGGAGCTGATCGGCGGGCCAGTGGAAGCCTGCCTCACCCACGTTGACGATGAGGATGTGCCCGCCGACCCACAGCATCGCGGCGATGCCGACCACGGTCAGGGTCGACATGATCTTGGGCATCGCGGTGACCAGCCCGCGGCCGATCTTCTGACTGAACGTCGACTCCCGTTGTGCGAGCGCGAGGCCGACGTCGTCCATCTTCACGATGATCGCGACCACGCCGTAGACGAGCGCAGTGATGAGAAAGGCGACGACGATGAGGACGAACAGTCGGGTCCAGAACGGCTCGTTCTCGACCGAGGACAGCGAGATCACCATGATCTCGGCCGAGAGGATGAGGTCGGTGCGGATCGCGCCGCTGACCATGTGCTTCTCGAACTCGGGGTCGCCCTTCCGGGAACCGGAATCCTCCTCGTGATGACCGCCGGTGATCGCCTCGTAGACCTTCTCCGCGCCTTCATAGGAGAGGAACAGACCGCCGGCGATCAACAGATACGGCAGGGCCTGCGGCAGGAACTGACTGAGGATCATCGCGACGGGCAGGATGATCAGCAGCTTGTTGCAGATCGAGCCGATCGCGATCTTGCGGACGATCGGCAGCTCACGGTCGGGGGTGAACCCGTCGACGTAGCGAGGTGTCACCGCGGTGTCGTCGACGACGACGCCCGCAGCCTTCACGCTCGCCTTGCCGGCCGCGGCGCCGATGTCGTCGAGTGACGCGGCGGCGGCACGGGTGAGTGTCGCGATGTCGTCGAGCAGAGCGACGAGACCACTGGCCACGGGAACCTCCGGGTTCGGTGAGGGGCTGCATGCTCGATGAGCGTCGGTCATCGAACAGTATGCCGAAACGACCGACGGGGTCGGTCATCCGTACGCCTGGAGCGGCGGAATGTCCGGATTGCGTCCGCCCATGTGGCGGATTTCCCTGTTGGGTGCTGGTTCACCTGCGCAAACAGGCTCGCCGACCGGCGAAATCAAGCAGCCACCGGCGGGTATCCGGTGCGACACGGAGGCGGTGTCGAATGGCGTACAGGTCGTGGGAGACCACGACGACCATTCTTCGTCGACGCCGAGGAGATCTGATGAACGCCATCGAGAACGCCATCGATGCCCTGCGCGCGGGCCGCCCGGTTCTGGTGACCGACGCTGCCGACCGCGAGAACGAGGGCGATGTCATCCTGGCTGCCGACCGGGTAAACACCGAGTGGACCGCCTGGACCGTGCGCAACACCTCCGGCCTGCTGTGCGCCCCGATGACCGGCGAGCGTGCCGACATGCTCGAACTGCCGTCGATGGTCACCCACAACGAGGACCCCAAGGCGACCGCGTACACGGTGACCGTCGACGCGGCCGAAGGGGTCACGACGGGCATCTCCGCCGCCGACCGCGCGCTCACGCTCCGCATGCTGGCCGGTGCCGCATCCGGCCCCCGGGACTTCACCCGGCCCGGGCACGTTCTACCCCTCCGTGCCCGGCCGGGTGGGGTTCTCGAACGTCCCGGGCACACCGAGGCGGCCGTCGACCTGTGCACGCTCGCCGACGTCGCGCCGGTCGGCGTGATCGCCGAACTCGTCGCCGACGACGGATCGATGATGCGGTACCCGCAGGTCGCCGCGATGGGCTCGCGCATGGGCCTTCCGGTGCTGACCATCGAGGAGCTGGTCAACTACCGCCGCATTCACGACGCGGACCGCTGGTCGGTGGCACCCCGGGTGCGCCGCGGCGCGGAGACTGTCCTGCCGACCCCGACCGGTGAACTCCGCGCGATCGGCTATCGCGACACCGAGACCGGCGCCGAACACATCGCGCTCGTGAGCACCGGGATGTCCGGGAACGGCCTCGACCAACGTGCCCCGCTGGTACGGGTCCACTCCGAATGCCTGACCGGAGAGGCGTTCTCGTCGCAGCGGTGCGAGTGTGGACCGCAACTCGACGCGGCGATCGAACGCATCAGCTACGACGGCGGGATCGTGGTCTACCTGCGCGGCCACGAGGGCCGGGGAATCGGGCTGCTCAAGAAGTTGGCCGCCTACCGGTTGCAAGACCAGGGGCTCGACACCGTCGAGGCCAACCTCGAACTCGACGAACCGGTCGACGGACGTGAATACGGCGCCGCCGCAGCGATCCTCACCGACCTCGGGATCGACCGGGCGCGCGTCATGACCAACAACCCCGACAAGGTCCGAGGGCTGACCGACTGCGGGATCGAGGTCACCCAGCGCGTCCCGCTGATCGTGGGCGTGATGCCGGCCAACGTCCGCTACCTCGACGCCAAGCGGCAGCGCCTCGGACACCTGCTGGGCACCGCATCGGGCAGCGGGTTCGACGCCGGCCACACCGGTGACTTCTCCGTGGGGTCGCGCGCGAACTAGCTTCCCTTGACCTCGCGGGCCACCGTCGATGTGGACATCAGACGCACGCGGTCCGCCCGGAAGAGGTCGAAGGAGTACTCGAACGGGATGCCGGCCTCGTCGCGCGAGACCCGGGTGATGACGAGAAGCGGACTTCGGATGCCGATCTCGAGCCAGGCGGCCTCGCGGCCGCTGGCGGTTCCGACCTCGATGGTCTCCGTGGTCTCGGCGGCGTTGAGTCCGTAGCTCGCGCGCAGTAGTTCGTAGAGCGATCCGTCCAGCGGGTGTGCCGGCAGGTCGGGCACCAGGTCGACGGGAAAGCAGGCCAGGTCCACCGACAGCGGCGCGCTGTCAGCGAGGCGGACCCGTCGAATCGCGAACACCTCTGCAGTGTCGGTGATCTCGAGAGCGCGAGCCTCGATCGGAGTTGCCGGCCGACGTTCCACCCCGACCACCCGCGTCGCGCTGGCATGACCGGACTCCGCCAGCAACTGGGGGAGTCCGGACGACTCGGCGGCTTGCCGTTCGACGACGTCGGCCCGGATGAACGTGCCTCCGCCGCGGCCGGTTCGGCGTTCCAGGACGCCCGCTCGGCTGAGGGGGAGCAGTGCGCTGCGCAGCGTCGATCTCGACACCGAGAACATCTCGGCCATGTCGCGTTCGGTGCCGAGACGGGCGCCGGGTGCCAGCGTGCCCTGGGCGAGCATCGCGAGGATGCGTCGCCGGACATCCTCGGCGACCGGTCCGCCGGTGGTCTCACGCATGACCGGGGCGTCGCGACGCCGTCAGGCCGGGATCGCGTCCGGTGACTCGGGAAGCACCTGGCCGCCGTCGACGGCGATTGCCTGTCCGGTGATGTAACCGGCCTCCCGGGTGGCGAGGAATGCGGCGAGATGACCGATGTCCTCGGGGGTGCCGAGGGCCTTCATCGGGATGGCCCGGGTCATTCCCGCGATGTAGTCCTCGCCCATCTCGACGAGCCCCTCGGTCAGGACGTTTCCGGGCATGATCGCGTTGACGGTGATCCCCTGGCCGGCGAGTTCGATTGCGGCCGTGCGCATGAACCCCAGTTGGGCGGCCTTCGACGCGCCGTAGTGCGACCAGTTCGGGAAGCCGGTGATCGGCCCGGTGATCGACGAGGTGATGATGACCCGGCCGCTACCCGACTCGGCGAGTGCGGGCAGGCAGGCCTGCACGGTGAACACCGTGCCCTTCACGTTCACGTCGAGAACCTTGCTCAGTTGACCGTCGGTCATCGTCGCCAGCGACGCCTCGGGGAAGATGCCGGCGTTCGCGCAGACGACGTCGATCGAGCCGAAGGTCTCCTGGACGTTCCTTGCCATCTCGTTGCACGATGCCTGGTCGCTGACATCGGTCAGGACACCGATGATCTTGCCGTCGCCCAGGGTGTCGAGTTCGGCGATCGCCGAGTCCATTTCGGCTGCCGAGCGCGCGGCGATCGCGACGTCGGCGCCCGCCCGCGCGAACACCCCGGCGATTCCGCGTCCGATCCCCTTGGTGCCGCCGGTCACGATCACCGATCGGTCGGCCAGGCTGAACATGGTCATGGTGCTCCTCTGATGTGCATGGTGGGGCGGTGAACGTCAGGCGTCAGGCTGCGGATGTCCGCGTGATGACCCGTTGCAACCACGACGGGTCGTCAAGGTAGCGGCGTGCGAGAGATGCAGTGCCGGAGACGAAGTCGTCGGCGATGCCCAAGACGGCGTCGGCGTCGGAGTGGGATGCCACCCACGCGGTCAGGTGGATGCGGCGCAGCAGCACGAAGGTCGGGATCATCGCGAGATGGTCGTCCGGCAGCGGTCGGACCGTGGTGTACCCGCGCAGCCAGGCATCGATCAGGTCCTCGGTCCCGGGTTCGTGCTCGACCCAGGAGACCGCCGACCCGAGATCGGCGAGGTGCCAAGACCATCCGCAGTCGTCGAAGTCGATGACCGTGATCGCCGGGAGGTCCGCGTGCGGATCGACCATCAGGTTGGCCAGTCGTAGGTCGGCGTGGACGAGGCCGAATCGATCGGGCCCGCTGCCGAATTCGGTGAGCCGATCGGTGATGACCCGGACCGCGCGGTCGATGTCCGCACAGTCCTCGGGGGACAGTCCGGGCGCTTCGCGCCATTGCCCCCACCTGGCCTCCGGACCGAGCATGGTCTCGACGTCCCAGGTGAACCGGACGAAGTCGGCAGGTGCCGACCATCTGGAACTGTGCTCGTGCAGGTGTGCGGTGATCGCACCGATCGTCGCGAAATCGACTACGTCAGAGGCCTCTTCGGCGGTGCACCCGGGCACGACCGTGACGGCATCGACGAGCAGCGTGCGGCCGTGCACGGTCACCTCGACGACCTCGGCGCCGTCGACTGCGGCGACCGGGGTGGGAGTGGACACGGGCGTCTCGGCTCCCAGTGCGGCCATCCACCGCAGTTCGGAGCGGATGGCCTCGACCGAGTGATAACCGGGACGGTGCACCCGCACAACGAGCCGGCGGGTGTGGTCTTCGGCGAGATAGGTGGCGTTCTCCGACAGACTCAGCAGGCGCAGCGTCGCGGACGGGTCGAAGCCGTAGAGGGGCAACGCCTTCTCCGCGAATGCGCGATGGTCTGGGGGTAGTCCGGGCACCGGAACAGTGTCACCCGGAAACCGGACCGGGAGCAGACCAAAAGGCGATGTTTAACGCGGCCGTAGCGATCACGGGTCGGCCGAAACGCGGTGGAAACAATCGGGTGCGGTCCGCTGGTGGATATGTTGCCTACCAGCGGAATACGGCGTAGGAATGAGGACGACCCGGGCCGGAACCAGTCGGCTGTGCGCAGCTGTACCCGGAAGTGGACCCCGTCGAGCAGACCAAATGCTCGCCGGATCGAACCGGATCATCACTACTCCCAGGAAGACCCCACGTGAGCTTCTCCAACATCATGGATTCCAACAGCTACACCGGTGGCTCGGTGGGGCGGCACGGTGACGGACTCATCGAAGCCCGCGAACGGATGCTCGGACCGGCGTACCGGTTGTTCTACCGCAAACCGGTCCACCTCGTGCGCGGCGAGGGAAGTCACCTCTTCGACGCCGACGGCGTCCGCTACCTCGACGCCTACAACAACGTGGCGAGCGTCGGACACTGTCACCCGCACGTCGTCGACGCCGTGATGCGGCAGATGACGTCGATCAACACCCACACCCGCTATCTCCACGACGGGATCGTCGATTACTCCGGCCGCCTGCTCGGCACCCTCGGCCCGGACATCGATCAGGTGATGTACGCGTGCACCGGTTCCGAGGCCAACGATCTGGCGCTGCGGGTCGCGGCGATGCACACCGGGGCGACCGGGGTGATCGTGACGACCGAGGCGTACCACGGTAACACCCAGGCGGTGACCGCGATCTCGCCGTCGAACGGCGGACCGGCGGTGCTCGGACCCCACGTCCGCACCGTGCCGCCGCCCGACTCGCGTCAGCCCGGTTCGACGGCAGAGGCGTTCGCCGATCACGTACGCCGGGCCGCTGATGAGTTGCAGTCGGCGGGATTCGGCGTCAGTTGCCTCATCGTCGACACGATCTTCTCCTCGGACGGTGTCTTCGCCGATCGAGAGACCCTCGCACCCGCGGTCGCGGCGGTCCGCGAGCGAGGGGCGGTGTTCATCGCCGACGAGGTCCAGCCGGGTTTCGGCCGGACCGGCGAGGCCATGTGGGGCTTCGAACGGCACGGGGTGCGGCCCGACATCGTCACGATGGGCAAACCCATGGGCAACGGTCTGCCGGTGTCCGCGATGGCTGTCCGGTCGGCGGTCCTCGAGCGATTCGCGACGTCGCAGCCCTACTTCAACACCTTCGGGGGCAACCCGGTGTCGATGGCGGCTGCGGCCGCGGTGCTGGACGTCATCGAGAGCGATGAGCTACCCGCGCATGCGCTGCGGATCGGCGCCCGTCTGCGCGAGGGAATCGCCGGCGTGGCGGCCGATCATGCTGCCGTCGACGACATCCGGGGCACCGGCCTGTACATCGGGGTGGAGATCGTGACCGACGACGGTGCCCCCGATCGGCAACGTGCTCGCGCGATCGTCGAGGCCATGCGGGACGCCCACGTGCTCATCTCGGTCTGTGGCGAGCACGGCAACGTGCTCAAGATCCGCCCGCCGCTCGTGTTCTCCGACGCCGATGTCGATTGGTTTTGCACGGCATTGGAATCGGCGCTGGCCACGACACTCACGACCGTGGGCTGAACGGGCGGTGCGGACCCGGATTCCGGATCAGAGTCGGCCGAGCAGTTCCGCCTTCTTCGACGCGAACTCCTCGTCGGTCAGGATTCCACGCTGGTGGAGGTCGGCCAGCGACTCTATCGCCGCGACGATGGCTGAGGCATCCTGGGCGGGCGTCTGAGGTGCCGGGGCATCGGCGGGTGCGGGAGTCTGTGCCGGTGCGGCGACCGGGGTCTCGGCGACCTGTTGCGGTCCGAGTTCGACGAGGCTCGACACGTCGAAGGTGCCGTACTGGCTGGAGAAGCTCACCGACCCGTATCCGGAGCCCTGCTGTTGCTGAACGCCACCGATCTGGTGGTCCGCGGTGTCGAAGATCCGCGTGACTCCGGCGACCTGGATGGCCAGACGACGCGTGGCCGGGAAGACGGCGTACCGGACGTCGTTCTGGCCACCGGTGGAGCTGGGCACACCGAGGTCCGCCGGCCACCAGGTTCCCGCGGTGACGAATCCGGCGCCCGGCTGTTGCTGCGGCGCCGGCGGGAAGATCGACGTGGTGGCCAGGACATTCGCGAGCTCGTTGCACAGCGAATCGACCCGGGACTTGAGCGAGTTGTCGAACATGTCGCCGACCATCGTCATCCCGCCGCGCATCCACTGACCGGAGCCGCCGAGCTCGGGAATGTTGAACTGCGCCATGGTCCCGCCGCCGGCGTTCACCGCGAGGAGCATCGCCAACACCGCATCGCGGGACAGTCCGTACCGTCCGGCGATCTCGTGGACGGCGTTGTCTGCTTCGGGGGTGACCGGACTGTTCATCGTGGTGTCTTTCGTCGAGGAGTGCCTCAACAGGGTACACACGGATCATCGACGGCCGAGGCCACGAAATGACGTGCGGCGAGTGCCGGGTCCGAGGCGGTGTCGTCCGCCGCGGACCCGGTCGACTCAGGCGCTGAGCCGAGCGAATGCCGAGCGGTGGAACACGATCGGCTGCTTCGAATGATCGTTGGCCAGTCCGGTCACCCGCAGCACGACGATCTCGTGATCGCCGGCGGTGTGCGAACTCTCGATGGCGCACTCGAAGTGGACCGGGGCGTCGTCGAGGAGCAGGGCCCCGCTGGACAACACGGTCGTCGCGACACCGGCGAAGCGCTGGGTCTTGTCCTTGGAGGACAGCTGGCGGATCACCTCGGTGTGGCTCTCGCCCAGCACCGAGACGCCCAGACTGGGGAGGTCGCGCAGGATCGGCCAGGTGGTCGAACTCTGCTGCACGGCGAACATCACCAGCGGTGGTTCCTGGGAGACGCCGACGGCGAAGGACGAGGCGACGATGACGGTCGGTTCGGCACCGGACATCCCGGCCAGCGCGACGACGCCGGTCGGGAAGGCGCCGAACGCCTTTCGCAGTTCGGTGCTGTCCAGATCGGTGGTGGGGGTGACGGACGTGGTCATCGGTCACCCGCCGACACGGTTGCGGTGGCCGAGGCGAGCACGATCGAACCCCAGCGATCGATCCAGGGCTGGAAGGCCTCGGTGTCGTCGTAGAGCTTGTCGACGACGTACAGGCCGGCGGCGGGAACGGTCGCGCCGAGTTCTACGAGGACAGGCTTGAGCAGCAGGTCGGGGGCCATGTAATGGGCGGGGCCGGCGCCGAGCATCAACGGGATGGCGGTGACGTCCTGGAGGCCGTCACTCGTGGAGAACTGGTCGAGGAAGAGCTTCAGGAGGCCCGTGTAGGTGGCCTTGAAGGTCGGTGAGGCGAAGACGACGAGGTCGCTGCCGGCCACGGTCTCCACGGCGGACGCGACGGCGGAGTCACCCCAGCCGAGCAGGCCGGCACCCAGGTCGACCACGTCGACGACGTGGTCGGGTTCCTTGCCGGTGAGGGTCGACGCCAACAGGCCGGCCGCCGTCAGTGTCCTCGATGCAGGCTTCGGGTTGCCTGCCACAACGGAAACGATCACGATGCTCCCCTTCGAATGTCGCGAGATGCGTTCTCCTGCAGAGTGCGCGGGCGACATTGCCGAATGGTCAACCGATTATTTCACTCAGATTGCGCGAGGACGGCCGATCTCGTCGGGGCGCTGACCCTGTGCTATCCCGTTGGTGCGCAATGAATCTTCCGCCACCGGAATCGGCTCGGGATCGGGACACCAGGTCACATCGGAGTGGTCGATCTGCGATTCGAACCGGATCCGGTCCGCGCGGAAGCGGTCGAAGACGATCTCCACCGGGGTGCCGTCGGCGGTGGTGTAGAGGATCTCCCGGGACAACAGCGTCTCGCCGGGCCGGACGTCGAGCAGGCGTGCGGTTCGTTCGTCGGCTCGTTCGGCGCCGATGGAGACCGAGGCGCCGCCCGGTGCGACCCCGAAGAACTCCGCAAGTGTCCGTGCCATCGACATCGGTTTGTCCCGAAGGTCATTGGGGTCGGCATTGAATCGTGGAGAGAAGTAGGCGCTGCGCATCCCGATGATCTCGTCGTGGGCGATGAAGGAGTTCTCGACGAGGCGTACGACGTCGTCGTCGATCTTCAAGCGCGCGCGGATGAGCGGGAAGGTCGGCACGATGCATTGATCGGTCACCTGGATGTGCACCAGTTCGCCACCGGTGGCGGAGATGTCGTCCAGTGCGACACCGAGGTCCCGGCGATTGACGCGCGTGCCGACCCGTGGGCGCCGGATCACGACGCCGGTCTCGCTCAACTCGTTCAGTGCCGCGCGCACGGAGCCGCGGCTCGAGTTGAACATGATCATGAGATCTTCCTCCACCAACTGCGCGTCGATGTCGATGGTGCCGTTGCGAATCGAGGCGAGGATGAGGTCGCGGACGCGGCGAGAGGACACCTGGCGCCCGCGCGCGGAACCGCCGCGCGCGCGGGGGTGGAGTGGGGGTGGCGTCGTCATGGGCATTACTTCCGATCTCGAACTGCGCGGTCGCCCGGTAGGCGTCGACCTGCGGGGGATGAAGTGCCGATGCACACAGAGTCTAAGGACCCTTGCGTGCATCGGTCAGTGCAAGTTGCGCGCGTCACATTCGGCGCAAAAACGGACGCATCGATGTCGAACGGCCTCTTGACCTGCGTCTACGGGTTGCATGCCGCGAATGTGAACCCGCGCAATTGATCAGTCACGCCAGGACGCGGGATTCGAAACAAATCCGCCAGAGGATCAGGCCCAACAGATCGAGCAAACAGATCGAGACCTAGATGGGAGGGATCGAGTGACCGTCGATATCAGTGTCGAACCAAGCATTCTCGGCCCGGGCGCCGTCGATGCACGACGTGCGACGACGACCGCCGGTGGTGGCGGTACCGGGACGAAGGGGTCCGCCGCCGGAGCGGTGCAGGCACGACTTTCCGAGTGGGCGTGGATCGGACGTGCGGCCGGCCGCGGCATCGTCAACTTCCTGATCTTCGTCGTCGTCGCCTTCTTTCTGGTCCAGCTGATCCCCGGCGACCCGCTGGTGTCCGCCTCGGGTGGCCGCCTGTCCGGTGCCGCACTCGAACAGGCACGAGAGTCATACGGACTCAACGGATCTCTGGTCTCCCAGTTCTGGGCATATCTGACCTCGCTGTTCAGCCTGGACCTCGGCGACTCGATCGCCACCGGCCGACCGGTGGCCGAGGACATGGCCACCCGGGTGCCCGCGACCCTGGAGCTGATCGGCGCAGGCCTGTTCTTCGCTTGCCTGGTCAGCCTGCCGATGTCCTACCTGATCGTCACCCGGCCGACCAATCGCTTCTCCAAAGTGCTTCGCTCCTACGCGAGTTCGGCCGGTGCGATCCCCGAGTACGTCGTCGGAATCCTGTTCCTGTTCATCTTCTTCGCCACGCTGGCCTGGGTCCCGGCCCCGTCCGGACGCCTCGATCCGATCCTCATGCCGCCGACCGAGGTCACCGGATTCCCGGTCCTCGACGCTCTCATCGCGGGGGACACGGCAGCGGCCAACTCCTACATCGCTCACCTGATCCTGCCGGTGGCGGTGATGACCGTGGCACACTCGGCAATCCTGGTGAAGTCACTGGTGTTGGCACTCGACGCCGAGATCGACAGCCCGGCTACGCGTTTCCGAATCGCCTCGGGCGCCCCTCGGCGCGTCGTCATCCTGAGCATCTACCGCAGGGCGCTGCCGTCGGCGGTCGCGATGCTCGGAATGATCTTCGGTCTGCTCCTCGGCGGCGCGGTGGTCCTCGAATCGCTGTTCGGCCTCGGCGGTCTGGGTCAGTACGCGGTCGATGCGGTCCGCTCGTCGGATGTGTTCGCCCTCCGGTCTTTCCTGGTCGTCATCGCCGCACTCTGTCTGATCGTCTACTTCCTCACCGAGGTGGCCACCGGCCTTCTCGACTCCCGTCGACGCGACTCGCGCAACCAGGAGGTCTGACACATGGTCATGGCGCCCCTCTCCACGACGGAAACCCCGGCCCAGCCGAAGAATTCGGATAGGTCTGCCGGCATCCGCGACTACGCCGCCCTCATCCCGTTCGCACTTCTGCTCCTCCTCGCGGTCTTCGGGCCGATGCTGGCTCCGCAGTCGGCGACCGAGGTGGTCGGGACCCCCTCGACCGCGCCGTCGGGCGAACACTGGTTCGGCACCGACTCCAACGGATTCGACGTGCTCTCACGGACGCTCACCGCCTTCCGCCTCGACATCCTCATCGCGATCGGCGTGACGGTCCTGGCCACGGCCGTCGGCCTCGCCATCGGTGCGATCGCCGGCATGTACGGCTCCAGGGGCGGACTTCTCGGTGCGATCGCGGCGACGCTCGGGCGCACCATCGACCTGGTCCAGGCGATGCCGGTCATGATCGGTGGCCTGGTCATCGTCTCCTTCTTCGGACGCAACTCGGTGGTCATCGCGCTGGCGCTCGCACTGGTGCTCATGCCGTTCCAGGGCCGGCTGATGCGCACCGAGGTGCTGCGGACGCGAAACGACGGTTTCGTGACCGCGGCGCGGATGAGTGGCGAATCGGAGTTCCGAATCCTCACCCGCCACGTGATCCCGAACTCGTGTGCACCCGTCCTCGAGAACGCCTCGGCGATCTTCGGAATGGGGATCATCTTCTGCGCCGGCCTGGGCTTCCTCGGCGTCGGCATTCCGCTCCCGACCGCGGAGTGGGGCAACATGCTCGCCGACGGGGCCGCGGACGCAGCGGTCGGACGCTGGTGGCCCGCCCTGTTCCCGGTCCTCGCCCTCGCCTACTCGGTGTGGGCGGCCTCCCGGGTCACCACCTTCGTCTCCCGCCGCCGACGGTTCTGACCACCCGCACGTAACAGTCTCTCTCGCAATTCCTTCCCAGAACGGAGCACCCGATAACCATGAAAAGACTGTCCACACTGGTGAGCGGAACCGCGCTCGCCCTCGCCGCCGCACTGACACTCAGCGCGTGTGGTGGCGGGTCGTCGAACAACTCCGCCGAGGGCGGCGTGGTCATCGTGACCGCGGCCCAACCTCCGAGCTTCAGCTACGAGACGAGCGCAACCGGCTACGAGGCCGCGGAGTTCTTCGTGAACACCGGCGCCACCCTCATCCGCAACCCGTACGTCGCAGGTTCCGACGGCCTCTCGGCACACCAGGAACTCTTCAAGTTCGAGCCCGTGCTGGCCAAGAGCTATGAGGTCAGCCCGGACGGCAAGACCTACACCTTCCACCTCAACACCGAGGCCAAGAGTGCCGCAGGCAACGCGCTCGACGCCGACGACGTGATCTTCTCGTTCAAGCGTAAGTTCGAGGTCGACACCAGCATCGTGTCGTTCGTCAGTGCTCCCGTGATCACCTCGACCGACCAGGTGAAGAAGGTCGACGACGCCACCGTCACCATCTCCATCACCGATCCGTCGCACGGTTTCACACTGCTGTCGCTGCTGGCGAACACCCCGTACGCCATCTACGACTCCGAGGTGCTGGAGGCGAACGCCACCCCGGACGATCCGTACGGTGTCGAGTACTCGAAGACCAACGCGGACTTCGGCTTCGGTGCGTACAAACTGACCAGCTACACCCCCGGCCAGCAGATGGTCTATGAGGCCAATCCCGGATACGCCCTCGGCGAGCCCGAGGTGAAACGGGTCGTCCAGCGCGTCGTCGCCGACGCCGGCCAGCGCTCCAACCTCGTCAAGAGCGGCGACGCATCGGTCGCCACCCAGCTGCGTCCCGCCGACCAGGTCGCCCTGCGCGACGCGAACGCCGCCCAGATCTTCACGGTGCCCAGCAACGCCTACGTCTACGTTCCGCTGACCACCACCAAGGCCCCGTTCGACAACGTCGAGATCCGCCGCGCGTTCTCCTACGCGGTTCCCTACGACGCGATCATGAAGGACGTCTACAAGGGCCGGCTGGGTCCGATCTCGTCGATCCTCAACGACACGCTGCCGGACTACAACGGCAGCGGTCTGAAGAGCAACACGACCGACCCGGCGAAGTCGCTGGAGATCCTGCGCAACGCGGGCATCACCACCCCGGTGAAGTTCGAGCTGACCGTGAACAACGCGGTGCCCGATCTCAAGGAGACGGCCGTTCAGATCCAGACCGCTGCCCGCGCTGCGGGATTCGAGGTCACCCTCAACGAGGTGAACTCGGCGGTGTTCCAGGAGGGGCTGGCCAACAAGACGTTCCAGGCATCGATGGGCCGTGACTACGCGGTCGTGCAGTCCCCGCCGTACGTGCTGTCCCTCTTCTACACCCCGGGATCGCCGATCAACTGGCCGGACTTCGACTACGCCCCGCTGAACAGCGCCATCGCCGCGGGCAATGCCTCCGGCGAGCCGCTCACCCCGGCTGCATGGGGTGATTGGAACAAGGCTGAACGCATCCTGCAGGACCAGATGCCGACCGTCTACATCGGATACGTGCAGCCGCTCAACGCTTTTGCCAACGGTGTCGAGGGTTACGTCTTCCGCACCGACAGCGTGATCGACTACTCGGAGCTCAAGCCATGACCACGCTCACTGACCAGGTCGCGGTGACCCAAGGGGATGTGACGGGCACCGTTGCCCCGGTCCTCGAGGTGACCGATCTGACGATCCGTTACGGCGGGGTGGAAAAGGTCCACCCGACCTCGTTCACGATCGGCCGGCGCGAGCGGGTCGCGATCGTCGGCGAGTCGGGCTCGGGGAAATCGAGCATCGCCAACGCACTCGGCGGCTTCATCCCGCCGGGTGTGGGGGAGGTGTCGGCGGCGACGCTGTCGCTGTCGGGCCGTTCACTGCTGGCGGAGAAGGCTCAGCGGATCCCTGCTCGACGCGAGGGGATCTCGATGATCTTCCAGGACGCGATGAGCTCTCTCGATCCGATCTGGTCGGTGGGCAGTCAGCTCACGGCGGTCCTGCCGAAGAGCAGGTACGGCTCCCGCAGGGAGCGTGCCGCGGTCGCAGAGGCCCGCCTGGAGCAGGTCGGCATCGTCGAGCCGAGCCGGGTGATGTCATCGGTGCCCGGTCAGCTGTCTGGCGGCATGCGTCAGCGCGTGATGATGGCGATCGCGCTGGCGTCCGAGCCGGAGCTGCTCATCGCCGACGAGCCGACAAGTGCTCTCGACGCATCCCTGGCGGTGTCGGTCATGGAGCTCATGACCGGCCTCACGATCGAGAACGGTGCGTCGCTGGTCTTCATCACCCACGACATCGCTCTCGCACGACGCTTCGCCGACAAGGTGCTCGTCATGCAGGCCGGCAGCGTCGTGGAGACCATCGCCGCCGTGAACCTCGATCACGCGACCCACCCCTACACCCGCGGACTGCTCGAGTGCATGCCGACGCTGGGTTCCGCTCAGCTGGACCGTCTTCCGACCCTGGACACGGTCATGAGAGAGGAGGCCGCAGCATGAGCACGATCATCGAGGTCATCGACGTGCACAAGAAGTACGGGCGCAAGGTGACCGCAGTCGGCGGGGTGACCACCAAGTTGGAGAGTGGTCGCGCGACCGGCATCGTCGGCGAAAGCGGCTCGGGTAAGTCGACTCTCGGCAAGATGATCGTCGGACTCACCGCCCCGACCTCGGGGCAGGTGCTGGTCGACGGCCGCGACCTCTCCCGGCTGCTCGAACGTCGTCCGGGTCGTCTCGAGTACCGCCGCAAGGTGCAGCTCGTGGCCCAGGACACCACCACGACGTTCGATCCCCGTCGGATCGTCCGCGAGGCGATCCGACGCCCGGCGCAGATCCTCGGCGGACTCGACGAGAAGGCAGCCGACGCCGCCGTGGATGCGATCGTCGCCGAACTCGGCATCGCACCCGAACTCGTCGAGCGATACCCGCACCAGCTTTCCGGCGGTCAGCGGCAACGCCTTTCGATCGCGCGCGCTCTCGTCGTCGGTCCGGACATCCTCGTCTGCGACGAGGCGGTCAGTGCGCTCGACGTGTCCGCGCAGGCCGTGGTCCTCAACCTTCTCAAGGACTACGTGAAGACGCACTCGCTCGGACTGGTCTTCATCTCGCACGGACTGCCGGCCACCGCGTTCATCACCGACGACCTGCTGGTGATGAACCGCGGCAAGGTCGTCGAATCAGGCGAGACGATGTCGATCCTCGAGGCGCCGTCGAACGACTACACGCAGACGCTGGTCGGCGCCTACCAGGCCGTGGAAGCAGCGGCCTAGCCCCACGACTCGCCGGCCATCCCGGTCGGCGGCAGCACATCTCACCACCATTTCTCACGACAGGAGATCGCAATGTTCCACATGGGTTGGTTCCTCGGAGACGGCTTCGGCATTCACCCCTGGAGCCCGACGAACGGTGACGGTCCGTGGACCGGCACCAACCACCTGGACTGGATGAAGCCAGACATCCACGTCGACATGGCCAAGAGCCTCGAACGCGCCGGCTTCGACTACATCCTCATCGAGGACACCTCGATGGTCGAGGACTCCTACAACAACTCCGCCGAGACCTCGCTGCGTCGCGGATTCATGGCCCCCAAGAACGACCCGCTGCCGCTGGTTCCGCTGATGACCCAGCAGACCAAGCACATCGGCATCATCCCGACCGTGTCGACCATCCAGTACCCGCCGTTCCTCGCCGCCCGTGCGTTCACCACCCTGGACCACCTCACCGAGGGTCGCGTGGGCATGAACGTGGTCACCAGCGTCACCGACCGCGTCGCCCAGAACTTCGGCTACGAACGGCACCTCGAGCACGACGAGCGCTACGAGATGGCCATGGAGTGGATCGATGTCGTCAAGGCGCTGCAGAACTCGTGGGAGGACGGTGCGGTCATCGCCGATCCCTACTCCGGTGTCTACGCCGACCACACGAAGGTCAACCCGATCGAGTTCGTGGGCAAGTTCTTCAAGTGCCGCGGCCCGCTGAACACCATCCCCGGTCCGCAGCGCGAGGTGCCGGTGTGCTCGGCCGGTAGCTCGGAGCCGGGCCGTGTGCTCGCCGCCAACTACGACGACACCCAGATCGCCATCGTCAAGGACGCCGCCGCCGCCAAGGCCTACCGTGAGGACATCCGTGCCCGCGCGGCCGCCGCCGGACGCAACCCCGACCACATCAAGGTCCTCTTCATCGCGACCCCGACGATCGCGGCCACCGACGCCGAAGCCCATGCCGCCTACGAAGCGGCACAGGCATTCCGCAAGACGGACAAGGCCATCGAGTACAACCTGTGGAACATGTCCTACACCTCGGGCGGGCGCATCGACTTCGGCGCCATCGACCCCGACACCAGGGTCAGCGACATCGACCTGTCCAAGCAGAACGGCGAATACACCTCCATCGCCGGTCTGTTCGAGGGCCGCGAGGACGAGACGCTGCGTGAGGTCGTCGCGAGCAGCTTCCAGGTCAAGGACATGGGCCTCGTCGGTTCACCGTCGACCATCGCGGACAAGATGGGCGAGATCATGGAAGAGGCGGGCGGCGACGGTTTCCTGTTCTATCTGCCCACCACCCGCATGAACCTGGCGATGATCTCCGACGGCCTGGCACCGGAACTGCGCCGCCGCGGACTCATCCGCGAGGAGTACACCGGCTCGACCCTGCGGGAGAACCTGCGCGCCTTCTGACAACGGAAACAACTGTGCCCCCGCATGCTTCGGCGTGCGGGGGCGCGGTGGCGTGACCTCGATACGCGGCGGCCTCGCTTCGCCGGTCGGCGCACTCGGCCGGCAGAGGGCCCGCTGGTCGAGTAGGCGAGGAGATGGCGACGAGCCGTATGGAAACCTAGCGGTACGCCGCGCGAGCGTGGGGGACCATGCGGACGGCCCTGGGCAGCCGCGGGATGATCAGCCTCGACTGCAGCGAGATCAGGCGGAAGAGGAAGCGACGTCCGACGCCCCAGTCGATGTCGAGAAGCTCGCGCAACTCCGGCGTGAGGAGCCCCGCGGTGACAGTGCCCAGCACCAACCCGGCCACCGGACGAACCGTGGTGTTCCAGATGAGCGCGTGGCGCAGGACCGGGATGTGTGGCGGCGGCTTCGGAGACCTGACCACGGCGAAGACCCGCTCCGTCATGTCCGAGCGCTCGAGTCGGGTGCGGGTCATCTCGTCGAACCAGGTGCAGAATGCGTCCCAGCTCTCCGGCATGTCCTGGTCGCGGACGCCGTACATGCGCCCGACGCGTCGCATCTCGAGGTAGAACTGCTCGACCTCGCCGGGCTTCCACCCGCGGCCGAGTTCCTTTTGCTGGGTGTAGATCCCGTGCACCAGACTCGCGTGAACCCAGTGGAACGCTTCGGGATTGAGCGAACTCCAGCGGGAGCCGTCGGGATTCTGGCCCTTGATGTCGCGGTGGCGTTCGCGCAGCCGGCGTGCCATGTCGAGAGCGTCGTCCCGGCCGTAGACGACACCCATGATCATGTCGAGTGTGCGTTCGGCGCGCCCGTACGGGTCGGTCTCGAAGACGGAGAACTCGCGCACTCCGGTCGCCACCACGGGGTGGGCGACGTCGATGAGGAGCCGGCGAGGCGCGCCGAGGACGAATGTGAGGTCACCGAAGACCTTCCAGGCGACGGAATCCGGTCCGAGAGGCGTGATCTCGGAGTTGTCGACGGACGCGTCGGGGACCGGGTCTGCTGTCATCGGCCTTCACTCATTCCGGGGTAGAAAGGGTCGACCTGGAAGCAGGGTACGCGGGTGGCCTCGGCGGGGGTCAACGCGTTCCGCACGTGGCGCCAGGCGCGCTCGCTGAAGGCGATCGACAGATGTTCGGACAGGTCCACGGGGCAGTCGTCCTGCAGAAGGATGTTCGTGACGTTGTCACCCTCGAGGAAGCCGTTGGTGAACGGGGTCGCGATCTCGTCGTACTTGGTGACGATCGTCGTGTAGTGCGGTCCCGGCTTGGTGTCGCCGTTGCCATAGACCTTGCGGACGAGGTCCGAATACTGTGCCTGCTGCGCAAAGGCGGGGAACAGGGCCTTGAAGATGTCGTAGCCGACCGGCCCGAACGGCGGGATGAAATACCGGACGTAGGTGAGCATGTCACCCGTCGAACCGTGGTTGCCGGGCGCGATGCCGATGACCTTGTCGACCTTCTTGTCGCCGCCGAGGAAGTCGATGTAGTAGTGCGGCAACAGGCCACCACCCTGCGACCAGCCGACCAGATCGACCTTCTTCGCCCCGGTGCGGCGCATGATCTGGTCGATGTTGCGTGAGACCTCGCGGGCCGACCGCTCGATGTCGCCGAGGCCCTGGATGGGGAAGCTCGGGATCGGCGTGATGTTGCCGTAGTTGAACGTGTAGACGCAGTACCCGCGATTGGCGAGGTACGGGGCGCCGGCACTGTAGGCCCACTGGGTGGTGGCGGTGGCGTTCAGCAGGATCACCGGGTTGGGGCGTTCCTTCGTCAGCTTGCACGAGGGGTCGTTGGCGCCCGGAGGAGACCAGTTCGCGTCCAGCGTCTGGTTGAGCACGTTCGGAATCGCGGACCGGAAGTCCCAGGACACCGGGTATTTCTTCGACGGCGCGGCCTCGGCTGTGCCCGCCCCCGAGAGACTCGTCGACACCGTCATGGCGCACACCACCGCAGCGGTGACGATCGTCGTCATCCGTCGAAAACTGAACATGTTCCCCCACCTTTGATCTGAAGACAGATGTTGTCAGAGTTGTCGCGGAAGCGCAACGAATCAGTGAACTGGTTGATGGCCCGATGCCGGTCGTCGCCGCGGGGTTCCCCGGCTGCGTCCCGGGACGGGTTGACGCCGTGCCGATTTCGGTGAACCGGACATGCCCTGCCGGGTGCCGTCCTACTCTGGCACCTGCATCGGCCATGGTGACGTCCGTGACCAACGTCGCGTCACCGTCGAGCCGACCCCGAGGGCGCGGACTGGCGGCTCCGGCCGCGGAAGGTGGGTGGACATGGTCTCGGTGACCGGTGCGGTCGGAACTGCCGTCGAACAGGTGCAGGACGCCGTCGGCGCATTCAAGGTCCTCAAGCGTTCGGGTCTGCTGGACCCCACGCGACCCAAAGAGCTGCTCACCACGGTCAAGCGCGCGAAGATCATCGGGCCCTGTGCCTCGGTGGTGGCGCACGGGGCGGACGAGTACCCGGAAGCGGGTGCGGTCGCCGACGAACGCGGCGAACTGACCTACGGCGAGATCAATGCGAACGCGAACGCACTGGCCAACCATCTGCTCGCATCCGGGGTCAAGCGAGGCTCGGTGATCGGCGTGATCGCACGCGACCATCGAGGACTGCTCACGACGATGAGCGCTGCAGGGAAGGCCGGTGTGCGGCTGGCCATGATGAACACCGGGTTCGGCAAGACCCAGTTCGTCGAGGTCGCCGAACGCGAGAAGATCGTCGCGATGCTCTACGACGAGGAGTTCACCGACCTCGCCGACGCCCTCCCTCCCGAGACGCTACGGATCGTGACCTGGGTCGATGGTGAGCGGCCTGTCCCCGAGGGGGTCCGTACCCTCGACGACATCGTCGCCGGCGGGGACACGTCCACGCCCGCGGAGCCGGACGAGTGGGCCGGACTCGTGATCCTGACGAGCGGCACCACCGGTCTGCCCAAGGGCGCGCAACGTTCCAAGTTGTCGCCGTTCTCCAGCGCACTGCTTCTCGACCGGATTCCGTTCCCGCAGCGGGGCGCGATGGTGATCGTCTCGCCCATCTTCCACTCCACCGGCTTCGCGCTCTGGGGTGTGGGCGCTGCTCTCGGGAACAAGGCCGTCGTCATGCGGCGGTTCGACCCGGAGAAGACGCTGGCCGCGCTGGCCGAGCACAAAGCGGAGGTGCTGGTCGCGGTGCCGACAATGCTCCACCGCATGGTCGCTCTCGGACCCGACGTCATCAAGAAGTACGACACGTCCGCGCTGCGGATCATCGTGATCGCGGGATCGGCTCTGTCGCCCACACTTTCGGAGGCCGTCCAGGACACCTTCGGTGACGTCCTCTACAACCTCTACGGGTCGACCGAGGTGGCGATCGCGTCGGTGGCGCAACCGAAGGAACTGCGGCTCGCCCCGGGCACGGTGGGTCGGCCGCCGGTCACCAGCCGACTCGCCCTGTTCGACGCCGAGGGTCGCCGGATCACCGGAACCAACGTCCGCGGAAGGCTTTTCGTCCGCAACGGAGCGCCCTTCGAGGGATACACCGATGGACGCAACAAAGAAATCATCGACGGTTACATGTCCACCGGTGACATGGCGCGCTTCGACGAGCACGGACTGCTGCACATCGATGGCCGCGACGACGACATGATCGTCTCCGGCGGAGAGAACGTCTACCCTCTCGAGGTGGAGAACCTGCTCGCCGAACACCCCGACATCGACGACGTCGCGGTGATCGGGGTCGACGACGACGAGTTCGGAAAGCGATTGCGCGCCTTCATCGTCGCCGCCCCGCACGCCAACCCGTCGCCCGAGGACATCAAGGCGCACGTGAAGGCACATCTGGCCCGGTACAAGGTGCCGCGCGACGTGGTGTTCGTCGACGAGTTGCCGCGCAACCCCACGGGCAAGCTCGTCCGCCGGCAGTTGCCGACGGGGCCGCTGTAGGTTTCGATACGGCTCGTCGCAGGCTCCTCGCCACTCAACCAGCGGGGGATGGGCTCGTCGCAAGCTCCTCGCCACTCAACCAGCGGCACGCTGCCGGCCGAGTAGCGTCGCCCGCGCGCAGCGAGGCCGCCGCGTATCGAGGTCAACCGGCGGCGGGGTCTCGCTTGAGCTGTGCGACAACCAGATGCAACGCGGCGGTGGTGGTGAGGGAGCGAACCCGTTCCCGGTCACCGGGGAAGCGACGCGTGACCGTGTAGGTGGGACGGCCCTTGATCGCGACGCCGAAGCAGACGGTCCCCACCGGCTTGTCCTCGGTGCCGCCGTCGGGGCCGGCGATCCCGGTGGTCGACACCGCGACGTCGGACTTGAGGTGGCGTAGGGCTCCCTCGGCCATCGCCGCGGCCACCTCCTCGCTGACCGCGCCGTGTGAGGCGATCAGTTCGGCGGGGACGTCGATGAGGTCGGACTTCGCGTCGTTGGAGTACGAGACGACGCCACCCATGACGTAGGCGGAGGAGCCGGGGCGGTCGGTCAGTCGTGCCGCGATCAGCCCGCCGGTGCAGGACTCCGCGGTGGCGATGAGTCGACCGTCGAGCGTCGCGATGAGCTGGTCTTCGATGGTCGAACCGTCGGTCGAGAAGATCTGCCGCCCATGGTGTTCGACGAGGAAGTCCGACAACCGGCCGTAGGTGGCGGCGTCGGCGGCGGCGAACCGGGTGACCATGTCGAGTTCGCCGCGTCGCAGGCAGGTGGTGATCTCGAGAGCGTCGAAGTCGGGGATCGCTTCTTCCGCGCGGCGCAGGGTCTCGGCGAGCTCGGCTTCGTGCAGGCCGTACGCGCGGATGGTCTCCTGCTTGAGGTCGTCGGCCCGGGACACCACCTCGGCGATGGCGGGTGAGGCGATCGCGGTCGGCCACATGGCCCGGAGCTCCCCGGGAGGGCCGGGCAGGACGAGGATCGCCGGCAGGGGCTGTTCCCCGGGGGAGGCGGGGATGGCGACGCCCGGCGCCGTACCGGTGGGCGGTATCGCAGCGGCACCGGCGGGGACGTGGGCCTGCTTGCGGATGCCGATGCGGGTCGGGCCGTAGTCGAGGTCGACGGTGTCGGGTCGCCAGCGTCGGATGATGCCGGCGATGTGCTCCTCGAGAGCAGGGTCGAGTTGCAGGTCGCGATTGCAGAACTCGGCGACCGTCGCCACGGTCAGGTCGTCGGCGGTGGGACCGAGGCCGCCGCTGGTGACGATGAGATCGACCTGCTGGTCGGCGAGGAAGCGCAGCTGCGCGGTGAGGTCGGCGGGTCGATCCCCGCAGATGGTGATGTGGGCGACGTCGACGCCGAGCGAAAGCAGCTGCTCGGATACCCACGGTCCGTTCTGGTCGGTGATCCGCCCGGTCAGTACCTCGGTTCCGGTCACCACGATGCCTGCGCGCACACTCACGGGTCCGAGCCTAGTCGGGGGTTGAGCGCCGCGGCTTGGTGCTCCCTGAGGTGCGTGCGAACGCGCCGGT
>NZ_JSYC01000101.1:0-11471 GCF_054823965.1 Gordonia sp. GN26
CCCCACCCCCGCCACCGAGCTGGCACTGAAGAAGGCCGGCCTGACCGTCGACGACATCGACGTCTTCGAGCTGAACGAGGCCTTCGCCTCGGTCGTCATGAAGTGGATGAAGGATCTGAAGATCCCGCACGAGAAGGTCAACATCAACGGTGGCGCGATCGCCATGGGTCACCCGCTCGGTGCGACCGGCGCGATGATCTACGGCACCTGCCTCGACGAGCTCGAGCGCACCGGCGGCCGCTACGGCCTGATCACCCTCTGCATCGGTGGCGGCATGGGCGTCGCGACCATCATCGAGCGTCTCTGACCCTTCGAGGCTCGCTTCGCTCGCACCTCAGGGAGCGTGTGAAACCTCGCCCGCTCGCACCTCAGGGAACAGGGCAGCTCACCTTGCCCGACCCCGAGTGTGGGTGGACAGCCCGCGCTCGCTCCTCGGGGATCGAGTGGCCTTCACCTTCATAGAAAGATCTTCTGAAACACCATGAGTGACAACATGATCAACTGGGAGAAGGACGCCGACGGCGTCGTCATCCTGACCATGGACGACCCCAACCAGGGCGCCAACACCATGAACGCGCTGTACCAGGAGTCGATGGCCGCGACCGTCGACCGCCTGGAGGCGGAGAAGGACGACATCACCGGTGTCATCCTGACCTCGGCGAAGAAGACCTTCTTCGCCGGCGGCGACCTCAAGGACATGACGAGCGACCGCTCGGACGTCTCCAAGGCCGCGATCGCCACCCAGATCACCGAGACCACCAACGCCATGAAGAAGGTGCTGCGTCGTCTCGAGACCCTGGGCAAGCCCGTCGTCGCGGCCATCAACGGCGCCGCTCTCGGTGGCGGCCTGGAGATCGCGCTGCACACCCACTACCGCATCGCCGCGGACGTCAAGGGTGTCCAGATCGGTCTGCCCGAGGCCACCCTCGGCCTGCTCCCCGGTGGTGGCGGCGTCGTCCGTACCGTCCGCCTGCTCGGTATCCAGAACGCCCTCATGGGTGTCCTGCTCCAGGGCCAGCGCTTCAACCCGACCAAGGCCAAGGAGACCGGCCTGGTCAATGAGGTCGTCGGCTCCATCGAGGAACTGATCCCCGCCGCCAAGGCATGGATCAAGGAGAACCCCGAGGCCCAGCAGCCGTTCGACGTCAAGGGCTACAAGATCCCGGGCGGTGCTCCCACCAACCCGGCCTTCGCCGCGAACCTCCCGGCCCTCCCGGCCCTGCTGCGCAAGCAGATCAAGGGTGCCAACATGCCGGCTCCGCGCGCCATCCTGGCCGCAGCCGTCGAGGGTGCCTACGTCGACGTCGACACCGCCGACATCATCGAGACCCGCTACTTCGTCTCGCTGGTCACCGGCCAGGTCGCACAGAACATGATCAAGGCGTTCTTCTTCGACCTGCAGCACATCAACGGCGGCGGCTCGCGCCCCGAGGGCTACGACAAGTACACCGCCAAGAAGGTCGGCGTCATCGGCGCCGGCATGATGGGCGCGGCCATCGCGTACGTCTCGGCCAAGGCCGGCATCGAGGTCGTCCTCAAGGACATCGACCTCGAAGCCGCCAAGCGCGGTAAGGGTTACTCGGAGAAGCTCGAGGAGAAGGCCCTCTCGCGTGGCAAGACCACGCAGGAGAAGAGCGACGCGCTCCTCGCCCGCATCCACCCGACCGTCGATCCGGAGGACTTCAAGGGCGTCGACCTCGTCATCGAGGCCGCCTTCGAGTCGGTCGAGGTCAAGCACAAGGTGTTCCAGGAGATCGAGGACATCGTCGAGCCCGACGCCGTCCTGGGTTCCAACACCTCGACCCTGCCGATCACCATCCTCGCCGAGGGCGTGAAGCGGTCCGAGGACTTCATCGGTATCCACTTCTTCTCGCCGGTCGACAAGATGCCGCTGGTCGAGATCATCAAGGGTGAGAAGACCTCGGATGCCGTGCTGGCCAAGGTCATCGACTACACCCTGCAGATCCGCAAGACCCCGATCGTCGTCAACGACAGCCGTGGCTTCTTCACCAGCCGCGTCATCGGCACCTTCGTCAACGAGGCCATCGCGGCCGTCGGCGAGGGCGTCGAGCCGGCGTTCATCGAGCATGCGGGCACCCAGGCCGGTTACCCGGCCGCGCCGCTGCAGCTCATGGACGAGCTGACCCTGACCCTGCCGCAGAAGATCCGCAAGGAGACCGAGGCGGCACTCGTGGCCGAGGGCAAGGAAGTTCCGCAGCACGGCTCGAACGCCGTCGTCGACTGGATGGTCGAGAACGGCCGCACCGCGAAGAAGGACGGCAAGGGCTTCTACGACTACGACGAGAATGGCAAGCGCACCCAGCTCTGGCCGGGCCTGCGTGAGCAGTTCAAGTCGGGCACCACGGAGATCCCGCTCGAGGACATGAAGGAGCGCATGCTCTTCGCCGAGTCCCTCGAGACCGTCAAGTGCTTCGACGAAGGTGTGCTCACCTCCGTCGAGGACGCCAACATCGGTTCGATCTTCGGCATCGGCTTCCCGGCCTGGACCGGCGGTGTCATCCAGTACATCAACGGTTACGAGGGTGGCGTGCCCGGCTTCGTCGCGCGCGCCAAGGAGCTCGCCGGTAAGTACGGCAAGCACTTCGAGCCGCCGGCCTCGCTCGTCGAGAAGGCCGAGCAGGGTGTCACCAAGCTGACCAACGAGAACCTCGCTGCGAAGTAAGGCACTCGCTGGGTGACCAGCAGACATCAAGGGCCCCGGCCGGATTCGTTCCGGCCGGGGCCCTTGCTTTCGCTCACTTTCTCCGTTCCCGCTCACAGTTGACGGGTGAGCGGCAACGGATCTTGTGAGCGAAACCTAGGCGGCGAGGAGGCCGAACTTGTCCAGCCAGGGATGCAGAAGCGGGACCAGTTGGCGCTTCTCGAGGGTCGACCAGGTCCAGCGGACGACGGTGACACCGCCGGCCCGCAACCGATCTTCGCGCAGCTTCTCACGGACGACCACGTCCGTTGCCGACTCGTCGGCGCCACGGAGGCTGCCGTACTTGTGCAGACCGTCGAACTCGCCGACGAGCAGTTCCTCCCAATCGAAGTCGCTGCGGTACTTCTGACCGTCGACGACGAACTCGCGCTGCAGCGTCGGGATCGGGAGACCCGCGTCGATCATCTGCGCGCGGCTCCATGATTCGCCGACGCTCTCCGCGGCGGCGCTCGCGAAGGGCAATGCTCGCCGGGCATTCCGCGCGCTCCGGCGTCGACGGCCTGCGAGGAGATCCGCCATCACAGTGGGGTCGGCACCGGCACGGAGCGCGGCGTCGAAGATGACCAGAGCTTGGTCGAAACTCCCCATGGTCGCGACGGCGACGGCGGTGCGTTCGATGGACGTGACCCGTATGCCGTCGATCTCGACAACCTCCTGTGGGTCGAGCGGCGACGCGTGCAGATGACGTTGTCCGCGAATTGATCCGCCCGAAGGACGCCCGGTGGTCACATGGACGAGGCCGAGATCCGGATGCAGCATCGGTAGCTCGTGAAGAGCTGCGGCGGACACGTGGCTGAGCGGATGACCGTCGGTAGGGCCCGAGGTGGCGACCGCCAGCGCGCGCAGACGGTGACGCTTCTCGAGTGAGTCCGCCCCGGCCGGTTGGTCGGAGGCCGGGACCCATACCCCCGGAATCAGGCGCACGAGTTCCCGGCGGGTGGTGGCACCGGACAGTTGCTGGTCGGAGAATCCCGCGTGCAGTGCTGCATCGCGGTGGACGAGTCCGAAGCGATCGGTGGGAAAGGACGGCACAGAGATACGACGCAGCGCGCGGCGACTGGGTTCCCGTCCGCGGGAGCGCTCACATGATCCGTTCCCGCTCACCCTTCAAGAGTGAGCGGGAACGGATGTGGTGAGCGACGACTCAGTCTCCCGCCGGCACCTCGGCACCGCCGACGCTGAGCACGACGCGGGCGCCGTACGGCACCGACTCGACGAGCCGCAGCTGCGCCAGCGCCGGGTGCGCGTCGAGCAGACGACCCGCGTTGGCGAGCGCCCGCAGCGACGCGGTCTCGGCTCGGGCCGCCTCGAGCTTGGCCAGACCACGAGTCTTCGCGGTGACCACCTCGAGTGCGGCACTACGGATCTCGGACGGCACGATGATGTCACGGATGACGACATCGAGCACCTCGACACCGACGGTTGCGGCCGCCTCGGCCGCCGCCTCGCGGATCGGAGCCACGTCGACGACGTCGCCGCGTCGGATCAGCTCCTCTGACGCGATGTCGGCGCTCACCTGGCGCAGCGCGATCTGCGCGGCCAGGTAGACCGCGCCGATCGGGTCGGCGGCCCGCTCGACGAACGCACGGGCATCGATCACGCGGGCGCGCAATGACATCGAGACGCGGATCGCGATGGAGTCCGAGGTGAGGATCTCCTGCGGTGCAACCGGAATGAGTCGGTCACGGAGGTCGACGGTCACCGTCGAGTCGGGCTTGGGGATCCGGTGACGTCCGGTATCCAGGGACTGGACCTCGGCATCCCGGTAGGCCAGCACCGTGTGACCCGGGGGGACGGTGATCTCGTTGTAGAACAGCATGGCGATCCTCCTTTCCGTTGCGTCGCAATGCCTGTCGGGACGTACTTGCTTGGTGGCGACACCGCTCGCGGGCGGGCCGGCCGGTGGGGGCGCGCAGCGTCGAATCGCGGACGACTCGCCGTGACGACCGCAGAACCGACCGAAACCGTGATCCCGGGAGCGGTGCCGTGATCAGGACTCGAACCTGAAAGGGTTGAAAAGACCCGTTGCCATCAAGAGGGCACAAGGATTCCGACGCACAGGAACACGTCGCGGTACCCCGCTCCGGCCTGCTGGTCCTCGTGCCGAACGGGAACTATGCCAGCTTGAGAGCCGTAGGGGCAACGGAATATTCGTACGGCCCGTGGATGGAACCGTTCGACGCCGTCATGCGTCAAAGTACGCATGACCCATCCAGGCAGACAACCCAGGTCAGATCGCACGCGAGGCGGCGTTGCGTGCAGGGCTTACCGCCCAGGACCTCGACGCGGTGGACGAGCCCGAGCGATCGGTGGGAAAAGACGGCACAGAGAATACGACGCAGCGCGCGGCGACTGGGTACCCGTCCGCGGGAGCGCTCACATGATCCGTTCCCGCTCACCCTTCAAGAGTGAGCGGGAACGGATGTGGTGAGCGAAGACTCAGGTTGGTCCGGAGTGAAATTCCGCCGCGGACACGGGTGATCAGCGGGTCAGGAAGGAACTGACCGTCGCCTCGAACGCTTCCTTGGCTTCGATCATCACCCAGTGGCCGCACTTCGGGAAGATGTGCAGCTCGGCGTCGGGGATGAGGCGCATGGGGACCATGGCCATGTCGGGCGGGCTGACGCGATCGTCGCGGCCCCAGGTGAGCAGCGTCGGGCAGGCGACCTTGTGCATCGACGCCCAGTAGGGAGGAGTGTCGGAGGCCGCCATGAACTGCTGCTGCATCTCGAAAGCCGCTGAACCGTACATCATCTGGGCGGTCTTCTGGGCGTCCGGGTTGATCGCGGCTTCCCAGCGCTCTTCGATGAGCTCCTCGGTGACGAGGGAACGGTCGAAGACCATGGAGTTCAGCCAGCGGACGAGCTTGTCCTTGTCGGGTGCGTCGGTGAACTCCTGCAGGAGCCGCAGGCCCTCGCTGGGGCTCGGGCTGAAGACGTTGGGGCCGACGCCGCCGATGGTGACGAGCTTCTCGACACGGTCGGGCTTCTTGATCGCCAGGTTGACGCCGACGACGCCGCCCATCGAGTTGCCGATCATCGGCGCCTTGTCGATCCCCAGCGCATCCATGAAACGGATGACCGAACCCCCGGCGGTGAGGACCGGGTGACCCTCGACCGCGTCGCTGACGCCGAAGCCGGGGAACTCGATCACGTAGCAGTGATGGGTCTGCGCGAAGTGGCCGAGGTTGCCGCGATAGTTGCGCCAACCGGTGACACCGGGGCCGGACCCGTGCAGGAGGATCAACGGCGGCGCGTCGGCGTCACCGGCCTCGTGGTAGCGCAGGGTGCCCTGGTCGGTCGTCAGTTCCCGTTTGGTCGCATCGTAGGAGACATCCACGCGACTAGATTAGAACGTGTTCTAATCCGTTGTCACGGGTGTGCGTGATCGTGTCCGTGACCTGCGGAGATGTGCCCGACTCCGATGATGTCGTGCAGGATGCGATGCACGATCGCGTCGCCGACGACCTCGTAGTGGACCCGACGGCCGACCTTCTCCGACCGCACCCACCCCTGGTCGCGGAGCGCTCGGATCGACTGCGAGGCGGCGTTCTCGGTGATGCCGATCGCGGCCGCGAGCTCGGCGACCGTCGAGCCCGGATGGGCGTGCATCTCGGCGACGAGCCGCAGCCTTGTCGGGTCGCTGAGCAGCGTGAAGCGCGCGGCCCATGAGTCCGCGTCGAAATCGGTCACCCGTGCCTCCTCTGCTCGCCCCGCCCCTCTCGAATTACACCATCGGCCACGAATGCCGGGGTCGAGTGGCGACCGATGTATGTCTGGGAGAACATATGTCTGTGACGACACGTATAGGACGCCGGCCCCTCGGACGCCGCGGACGGCCGGTGATCGTCGTGGTCGCGGCGATGGTGCTCGCCGGAGCGGCCCTCGGGGGATGCGCCGGAGAGCAGGATGCCGCGACGTCGGATCAGATCGTGCTCGCCGAAAGTCACGATCTCGGGCAGTTCAACCCGATGCTCGGATACGGGCAGTTGGGTGTGTCGCCGATCTACGAAGGGCTACTGGTTCCCGCGGCCGACGGCGACGGTCGCGTCCCCGACCTCGTGCCCGCGCTGGCCGCGTCGGCGCCTGAACGCATCGCGCCGCGGACCTGGCGGGTGCCGCTGAAGGACGGCGTCACCTTCTCCGACGGCACCGCCTTCGATGCCGCCGACGTGGTCGCGACCTACCGCGCCGCGGTCGACCCGAACGTGGCGTCGGGTATCTCCACCGACTTCGCGTCGATCGTCTCCATCGAAGCCGATGGGCCGCAGGCGATCAGGCTGACCATGAACACCGATGCCGACCCCTCGCCGTACCTCCTTCTCGGCATCGTCCCGTCGGAGAAGGTGGAGGCCGCCCCCGCTGCGAGATGGGCACTGAACACCGAGCCCGTGGGAACCGGCCCCTATCGCCTCGAATCCCTCGACCCCGACCAGGCGGTCCTTGTCGCGCGCGATGACCGCGCGGAGTCGCCGGCGGTGCGCAAGATCGTCTACACGCATGTCCCCGACGACAACTCCCGTGCGCAGCTCGTGCAAACCGGTGAGGTCGACGGGGCGGGCCTCCCGCCGCGGCTGGCCGATGGGTTCGTCGACCGTGCGGGAGTCGATGTCGCCGTGGTGGCATCGGCGGACTGGCGGGGAGTGTCGCTGCCGGCCCGTAACGCCTTCACCGCCGATTCCGCTGCGCGCCTGGCGATGAACATCGGCGTCGACCGGGACGCGCTGGTGGACGACGTGCTGCTGGGTAAAGGCGAGCCTGCGAGCACCCCGATCGCCAAGGTTTACGGCGACGCCTTCGACGCCGATGCCCAGTTCGCGCACGACCGTTCGCGGGCTGAGTCGATCCTCGACGACGCGGGTTGGCGCACCGGTTCCGATGGCATACGCGTCCGGAACGGGGTCCGCGCGTCGTTCCCGCTGCTGTACAACGCCGAGGACACCCTGCGTCGCGACCTGTCGGTCGCCTTCGCCGCGTCGATGAAGAAGCTCGGCGTCGAGGTGCTCACGCGCGGCACCAGCTGGGACGAGATCGACACCAAGATGGACACGGCCGGTGCGCTTCTCGGCGGAGGCGCGACCCCCTACAGCATCGATTCCCAGGTGTACGACGCCCTGCACACCCGCGTGCCGGCTTCGTCGCCCTACTCCAACCCGGGCAACTTCACCGCGCCCGGGCTCGACGAAATGCTCGACGCTGCGCGGGAATCGGCAACAGGACCGGAGAACGACGAACGGTACCGACGCATCCAGCAGATCTACGCACGCCAGCCCTCGCAGGTGTTCCTCGTCTTCGTCCACCACACCTACGTGGCCCGCAGCACGGGGTGGAACCACGAAGCCCCGATCCTCGAACCCCACTCGCACGGCGTGACCTGGGGACCGTGGTGGAATCTGCCGTCCTGGACGCCGGTGTCGTGACCACGCAGATCCGGCCGGACACCGAGCGGCTCGCGGCGATTCCGCGTTCCGCTTCGGAAAGTCCCGCCGGCACAATAGAACACGCACGTCGCGTGAGTCGCTCGCGGATTGCCACCCGACTTCTCGGTCGTCGGTTCGTGGTGATGATCCCGACCGTGCTCCTCGTGTCGCTGGGGGTGTTCGCGGTGGCCGCGTCCTCGCCGTTCGATCCGCTGACGGCGCACCTCGGGGACAGGTACCAGTCGGCGACACAGGCGCAACGGGACGCCGTTACGCAGGCATACGGGCTCGACGACCACTGGTTCACGGCCTGGTGGAAATGGTGGGGCGCGGTGTTCCGGGGAGACCTGGGGTGGTCGTCGACCATGCGCCAACCGGTTGCCGACGTGATCGGTCAACGGCTCCCGTTCACCGTCGGAATGTCGTTGGCGGCGTTGCTGTCTGCGGCGGTGATCGCCATCGTCCTCGGTGCGGTGGTCGGCATGCGGCGCGGCGGCCTGCTCGACCGTGCCTGCACATCTCTGGCTGCCATGCTCGCCGCGACACCGCCGTTCGTCGTGTCTCTTCTGCTGGTCAGCGTTTTCGCGGTGGGGCTGGGTTGGTTCCCGACCTCGGGCGCACGACGCCCGGGTGACGACTACTCACTCGACGGGCTGCTCACGCACGCGGTGCTGCCCTACCTGGCATTGACCATCTCGATGATTCCGTGGTTGCTGCTGACGATGCGATCGGCGGTCGTCGACGCTGCGGTGTCCGACGCGGTGCGGGGTGCACGTGCCCGCGGCGTGGGTGGGTGGACGTTGCTGCGCGGACACATCGTGCCGGTGTCGGTGCTACCGACCCTTGCGCTGCTCGGAACGCGGTTGCCGGAGCTCATCGCCGGTGCCGCCATCGTCGAAACCGTCTTCGGCTGGCCGGGTCTCGCCGAGGCGCTCGTCGATTCGGCAGTGGCCCTCGACTTCTCGCTTCTCGCGCCCCTGGCCGTCGGGTCCGCGGTGCTCGTCCTCATCGGATCGGCGTTGTCGGATGCGGCCGCCGTCTGGATCGATCCGCGGATCGGGTTGGGCGCATGACCGCGGTCCACCAGCCGACGATCCCCGAGGAGAGTCGTTGGGCCGCAGTCCGCGAGCGCTTCATTCTCGTCGCGCCGTGGATCGTGCTCGGCGTATTCGCGCTCCTCGCCGTGGGCTGCCCTTTCGTCGCCGGCGATCAGACCGCCGACTTCGCACAGGCATTGCGTGCCCCCGGCGACGGCACACTTCTCGGTACCGATCATTCCGGTTACGACCTCGGCGTGCGCACCGCGGAGGGTCTGCGGATCTCGTTGCTCATCGCCATCGCCTGCGCGGTGCTGGCCACCGTCCTCGGAGTGGTCACCGGTGTCGCCTCGGTGACCGTCGGTGGCTGGGTCGATGCGATCGTGATGCGCGTCGTCGATGGCGTGAACGCGCTGCCGCACCTGGTCGTGGGAGTGGTGATCGCGGCGATGTGGCGCGGTGAACCGGTCGCGATCATCGCGTCGATCGCGCTGACACATTGGCCGGCCGTGGCGCGGGTCGTGCGTGCCGAATTGCTCGAGGCGACCTCGGCGGGGTGGGTGGAGACCGCACGCCTGGCCGGTGCGTCGCGGACCTTCGTCGCCACCCGACACCTTCTACCTGCGGTGTCCGGCCAGGTACTGGTCGCGATGACGGTGCTCCTCCCGCACGCGGTGTGGCACGAGACGACGCTGTCGTTCCTGGGCGTCGGACTGTCTCCGGACGCCGCGAGCCTGGGCACGCTCCTCGGTCAAGCCCGCGGTGACGTCCTCACCGGCGCGTGGTGGACGCTGGTCGTTCCCGGTGTGGCGCTCATGGTCACCGCGCTCGCGTGTTCGGGCGCGGCTGCATCGCTCCGCCGAGCCACGCTCCCACCGAGCGGGGAGGTGTGGCGATGACCGCCCGTCTCGATGGCGTGACGGTCGATGTCGCCGCACGACGCCGCCGGCGCGTGCGGGTACTCGACGACGTGACGCTGGACCTGCCGTCCGGCTCGATGACCGCTCTCGTCGGCGAATCGGGCTGCGGGAAGTCGATGGTCGCGGCGGCGCTCTGCGGGCTGCTGCCACCCGGCTCGAGCGTGACCGGGCGGCTGTCCCTGGGCGACGATGCTTTCCTCGGCGACGAGATAGGTGGACGCGACCCGCGTTGGCGGGCGATGCGTGGCCGTCGGGTCGGGTTGGTGCCGCAGTCGGCGGCGACGTCGTTCACCCCGGTGCGCACGCTCGGCTCCCAGCTCGACGAGGTGATCGCGGGACTCGACGGAGCGCGCGACGCCGTCGAGTTGTGCCATGCGGTCCACCTCGATCCCGACGCGCTGCAGCTCTATCCGCACGAGCTGTCCGGGGGCATGGCGCAGCGTGCCGCAATCGCCGCCGCGCTTGCCGGTGATCCGGACATCCTGGTGGCCGACGAACCCACGTCCGCCCTCGATCCCGACCTCGCCGCCGCGATCTGGGCGCTCCTCGCAGACACGGCTCGATGCGGCGCCGCCGTCCTGGTGATCACCCACGACATGGACGCGTTACGAACGGGTGGGTGCGATTCCGTCGCGGTCATGCGTGCCGGTCGGATCGCCGATCATCGTGCGGCCGCTGACCTCGCAACATCCGACGATGATCATGTCGCTGCCTTCTTCGAGCCGGTCGCATGAGGGCGACACTCGTCGGGAGCGGTCTGACCGCGCGATTCGGTGACCGCGAGGTCTTCGCCGACCTCGACGTCGGCGTCGACACGGGATCGATCACCGGCGTCGTCGGCCGGTCGGGAAGCGGTAAGACGACGTTGCTTCGCATCCTCGCGGGCCTCGCCGAACCCGCGGCGGGCGTCGTCGAGCAGCGCGGTCTGGGACGACGCCCGGGGGCCGTCGGACTGCTCGCACAGCACCCCCGCGTCGTTGCGAACCCGCGCTGGACGTTGCGGAAGATCGTGGCGGAACCCGCCGCGATCGCGCGACGGGACTGCGACACCGAGGCGATCGCCGCACGCGTCGGCCTCGACCCTGCACTCCTCGACCGGTTCCCGTCGCAGGTCTCCGACGGTCAGCTCCAGCGCGCGTGCGTCGGTCGTCTGCTCGTGCAGGCACCGGGATTCGTGCTGTGCGACGAGCCGACCGCCATGCTCGACCCGATCTCGGCGCGGGCCGTGATCGGCCTGCTCCAGGAACTGGTCGACGACGGCGCCGGAATGGTGCTGGTCAGCCATCAACGGCGGATCATCGAGGCGCGGTGCGACCGGGTGGTGGATCTCGACGCGAAGTGACGGCTGGTTTCGATACGGCTCGTCGCAAGCT
>NZ_JSYC01000102.1:0-304 GCF_054823965.1 Gordonia sp. GN26
TGAATCGCCCCGGGTTTGCTGGGGGCTCGGTTACTTGGTTCCAGCGACTGCCGAGACCGGGTTCTCACGGTAGCTGGTGACTGTGTGGGTCGACCAGTAGGTGGTCTCGTACTCGACGGGCGGAACGTGCCCGATCTCGCCGTGCAGGCGGCGGTGATTGAACCAGTCGATGTACTCGGCGACGGCGATCTCGACCTCGCCGACACCGCCCCAGCCACCGCGAGGGCGCATGACTGGGTTACGGATACACTCGGCCTTGAACAACGAGTTGAACGCCTCGGCCATCGCATTGTCGTACGAATCA
>NZ_JSYC01000014.1:0-56849 GCF_054823965.1 Gordonia sp. GN26
GGAGCTTGCGACGAGCCGTATCGAAACCAGAGATCCCGTTGCGTTTCGTCCCGGATTCCGGGACAAAACGCAACGGGATCTTCGTTGGCTCAGCGGGTTTCGCTAGTCGATGACCGCGGTCTCGACGGTCACCGGGAGCTTCGGCTTGCCGTCACCGGGCTGGCTGCCGGCCGGGCCGGGGGTGATCCCGCCCTCGTAGATCTTGTCCAGCACGGCGAGTCCGGGCTCGTCGACCTTGCCCACGACGGAGTAGTCGGGACCCAGCTCGCTGTCGTTGATGACGATGAACAGCTGGCTCGACCCGGTGTTGGGGTTCTGGCCGCCCTGGCTGCTGTTGGCGATGGCCACGGTGCCGCGCGGGTAGACGACCGGCTGCGATCCGGTCATCGGATCGGGCTGCCCGACCTTCTTCAGGTCCGTCGGCGGCTCGTCGGGGCTGGTCCAGCCGGGACCGCTCATGCCGGTGCCGGTGGGGTCGCCGCACTGCAGGATCTGCAGCTTGTCGCTGGTGGTCATGCGGTGGCAGGTGGTGTCGTCGTAGAACTTGTTCTCGATCAGCGAGGTGACCGCGGCGACGTTGCAGGGGGCGCCGTCTCGCTCCAGCGTGACCGGCAGGACGCCCTGGGTGGTCGTGAAGGTGGCCTGCTCGGTGCCGGACTTCAGGACCTTGTCGTCGGGCCTGGGGGACTTGCGCTCGTTCTTCGCCGCAGCCTTCAGCTCGTCGAGTTCGGCCTGGTACTGCGGACGCTGGTCCGCCGGCACGTTGTCGGGAACCTGGTCGGGGAGCTGGTCGAAGCGGCTCGGGGAGTCCTCGAACGCGCAACTCGTCCAGCGGGCGGCCTCGCGGTCGTCCATGATCTTCTTCACCACGACGGCGGTCACGCCGGCGACGACGGCGACCACGACGGCAGTCGAGACCGAGGCGATGACGATCTTCCGCTTGCGCCGGGCGCGGCGCTCGGTTTCGAGGCGTTCCTCGAGCTTCCGCTTCGCTGCCTCGCGGCGCTCCTCATTGGTGGTCACGCGGGTGGATCCTCCTGAATCCCGGCACATGGTGCCGTCTCAGCTGTACAGCATCGTCGTGCCGACAATCTGCGCGGATGTCACTTACTCGAGAGGCAAGTGTGCCAGTTGTACCTGAGAACGTCGCTCAGCGGGTGTTGGAGTGGGGTGTCGCGGTCGGCGAAACGACGCGTGGAGAACCGGCTGTCGGTCGCCGTGGGCAGCTAGGACACAATGGAAGGACCCGCGACCCTCGAGGAGTGCCATGCTGATCACCGGATTCCCCGCCGGGATGTTCCAGACGAACTGTTACGTCCTGGCGGCCGAAGCCGGATCGGATGCGGTGATCATCGACCCGGGCCAGGACGCCGCACCCCGCGTGCGCGAACTGCTCGCCGAGCACGACCTCACCCCGGTCGCCGTCCTACTGACCCACGGGCACCTGGACCACACCTGGAACGCCACCCAACTCTGCGACGACTACTCCATCCCCGCCTACATCCATGCCGCCGACCGGCCGATGCTGACCGACCCCGGCCTGGGCATCGGGCGAGCGCTCGGCGCGATGATCGGGGACGAGAAGTTCCGCGAGCCGGAGAAGGTCATCGAGTTCGACGACGGTGAACCGGTCGAGCTCGCCGGCATCCACTTCGCGGTGGACCTCGCGCCCGGGCACACCCAGGGGTCGGTGCTGCTGACCGTCGACGTGGCCGTACCGGGGGAGTCGGAGTCCGACGCCCCGACGACCGTGCCGGTCTGCTTCTCCGGCGACGTGCTCTTCGCCGGCTCCATCGGACGCACCGACCTGCCCGGCGGCAGCCATCAGCAGCTGCTCGACTCCATCGCCGCGAAGCTCCTGCCGATGCCGGACGACACCCTGGTGCTGCCCGGCCACGGGCCGCAGACCACCATCGCGCAAGAACGCGCCACCAACCCCTTCCTGGTCGACCTGCGGGCTCCGGGAACCGACACCACCATCCCCACTGATCGACCGAAGGGACGACACGGACTGTGAGCGGAGCATTTCAGGCACCCCGGGGTATCCCGGACTACTTCCCGCCGAACTCGGCGGATTTCCGGAAGGTGCGGGACACGCTCACCGACGCGGCGCGTCGTGCGGGATACGGGCACATCGAGTTGCCGATCTTCGAGGACACCGCGCTGTTCGCCCGCGGCGTCGGCGAGTCGACCGACGTCGTCAGCAAGGAGATGTACACGTTCAACGACCGCGGTGACCGATCGGTGACGCTACGTCCCGAGGGCACCGCAGGTGTGGTGCGCGCGGTCATCCAGCACGGACTCGACCGCGGACAGCTGCCGGTCAAGGTCTGCTACGCGGGACCGTTCTTCCGCTACGAGAAGCCGCAGACCGGTCGCTACCGTCAGCTGCAGCAGGTCGGCGTCGAGGCCATCGGCGTCGACGACCCGGCACTCGACGCCGAGGTCGTGGCCGTCGCCGACGAGGGCTACAAGCGTCTCGGACTCTCCGGCTACCGCCTCGAGATCACCTCACTCGGCGACGATGCGAGCCGTCCCCGCTACCGGGAGGCGTTGCAGGAGTTCCTGTTCAAGCTCGACCTCGACGAGGCGACCCGAAAGCGCGCCGAGATCAACCCGCTGCGCGTGCTCGACGACAAGCGTCCGGAGATCAAGGAGGCGACCGCGAACGCGCCGCTGCTGATCGACTACCTGTCCGACGAGGCGAAGGCGCACTTCGACCTCGTGCTGGCCAACCTGGACCGGCTCGGCGTCTCCTACGAGATCAACCCGCGACTCGTGCGCGGCCTGGATTACTACACCAAGACCACCTTCGAGTTCGTCCACGACGGCCTCGGCGCGCAGTCGGGCATCGGCGGCGGTGGCCGCTACGACGGCCTCATGCGTCAGCTCGGCGCCAAACAGGATCTGTCCGGCATCGGCTTCGGCATCGGCGTCGACCGCACGATGCTGGCCCTCGAGGCCGAGGGTGTCGCCGGCACGCAGGCGGCACGTTGCCAGGTTTTCGGTGTCCCGCTCGGCGCGGACGCCAAGGCCGAACTGGTCGGCGTCGCAGGTGCTTTGCGTGCCGCGGGCGTCAGCGTCGACCTCGCCTACGGCGACCGCGGCCTCAAGGGCGCGATGAAGGCCGCCGACCGGTCCGGCGCCCGCCTGGCACTGGTGCTCGGTGAGAACGAGCTGGCGGAGCGTCAGGTCGAGGTCAAGGACCTGAGCAACGGTGAGCAGCACCGCATCTCGCTCGACGATCTCGTCACCGAGGTCAACCGACTCCTGGGCTGAAAAGCGCCCCCGAGATCCACCCTCCACAGGCCGGCCGTCGACATATCGTCGGCGCCGGTCCTCTGGAGGGTGCTTTCTAGGGGTGGTTTTCGTCGCCGTCGCGGGTCATCTCGTCGGCCAGCACATCCAGCGACACTCCGCCCAAAGCCAGTGCGCGCGAGTGGAAGTCCTTGAGCGTCCACTCCGGGTGAGCGCTGAGGGCGGCGTGCCGCGTCTGTTCCCAGACCCGTTGTCCCAGTGCGTACGACGGCGCTTGTCCCGGCCAGCCGAGGTAACGGTCGAGTTCGAAGCGCAGCACGGAATGGTCCATGGCCACCGAGGCGGTCAGGAACTCCCACGCCTTGTCGGCATCCCAGATCCCGCCACCCAGGGACTCCGGCGCGGGCAGGCGGCAGTGCACGCCGATGTCGACGACGACCCGCGCCGCGCGTAGTCGCTGCGAGTCGAGCATGCCCATCCGGTCGCCCGGATCCTCGAGCCAGCCGAGCTCGTCCATCAGTCGCTCGGCGTAGAGGGCCCAACCCTCGCCGTGACCGGAGGTGAACGACGCCAGTTTGCGCCAGGCGTTCAGGTCGGGATCGACGATGGCCGAACCGAGTTGGAGGTGATGGCCGGGGACACCCTCGTGGTAGACGGTCGTCTTCTCCTGCCACGTGTGGAAGACGGTCTGGTCGTCGGGGACCGCCCACCACATCCGGCCCGGACGGGAGAGATCGGCGGTCGGCTGCGTGTAGTAGATGATCCCGGTCGACGACGGCGCGAGCCGGCATTCGAGCCGAGACAGGCGGGCGGGGATGTCGAAGTGCCGCCCGGCGAGTCCGGTGACGGCGGCGTCCGAGGTCTCCTGCATCCAGTCGACGAACTCGTGGCGGTCGTGGATCTGATACTGCGGCTGGCGATCCAGCCAGGCGAGTGCCTCGGCGACGCCGCGTCCGGGCAGGAGCGACTCGGCGATCTCGTGCTGTTCGGCGACGATCTGCTCGAGGCGGGTCAGCGCCCAGGCGTAGGCGTCCTCGGGATCGGCGTCGGCACCGAGATACGACGGCAGGTGGAGCAGATAACGATCCCGGCCCACCGCATCGTCGTCGACGGAGGCCGGCAGGACCTCGGTCTCCAGAAAGTTGGCGAACGTGCCGAACGCGGTGCGGGCCGCGTCGAGGGCGGTGCCGAGCGTTCCGGCGAGCGCCGGGTCGGCAGCGATCGGCGCCGTGTTGTCGGTGATGGCGTCGGTGGCCGAATCAGCCTGTCGTACCACGGCCACGACCTGTCGTCGCGCGATCGGGGGACCGTGCCGCAGGCGGTGCGCCAGCCCGTCGACGGCCCGGTTCAACGCACCCGGGATCGCGGTGAGCCGGGCGAGGAACACCTCGCGGTCGGCACGGGTGTCGGTGGGCATCAGGTCGAAGATGTCGCGCAGCGCCTGAAGCGGTGACGCGATCACGTTGCACTCGCCGATGTGCTCGCCGGCCTCGGCGAGGGCGAGTTCGCGCCGCAGCGACGCGGACATCGTCGCGACCGTCACCCGGTCGATCGCGTCGACGACGGGTGCCTTGCCGAGCACCGCCAACGTGTCGGCGGCGACCGCGGCCCGTTCGGCACAGGCCTGCGCGGAGAAGTCGGTCAGGGCGTCGTCGTGCCCGCCGTGGCCGATCTCGGTGCCGAGCAGGGGATCGAGTTCACACAACCGGTCGAGGTGCGCCTCGGCGATCGCATCCACCTCGGTGCGTTCGCGGGGGCTCGTGGGGGTCGCGGCGGTGGGGGTCATCTCGGAGTCGCGTCAGAGATCGTTGGTCGCGAAGGTGTCGCAGCGGTTGGGGTCGCCCGACTGGTATCCGATGCCGAACCACTTCGCGCGCTGCGTGGCCGAGCCGTGTGTCCAGCCCTCGGGGTTGGAGCCGGGCCCCTGGATGGTGTCGTCGCCGATGGCCTTCGCGGTCTGGATGACGGTCGCGATCTGCTGTTCGGAGATGGGGGCGAGCAGCGCGTCGGGACCGTTGTCGGCGTGCTGGGCCCAGACGCCGGCGAGGCAGTCGGCCTGCAGTTCCACGCGCACCGAACCCGACCGCGGTCCCTGTGAGCCCATCCGCTGGCCCTTGGCGAGGGCGCCGGTCAGGTTCTGCACATGGTGGCCGTACTCGTGGGCCACCACGTACTCCTGGGCGAGGGGGCCGTCGCTGCCGCCCATGCGGCGCAGCTGCGTGAAGAACGACGGATCGAAGTAGGCGGTTCGGTCGGCGGGGCAGTAGAACGGGCCGGTCGCGGCACTCGCCGCGCCACACCCGGTGTTCACCGAGTCGGCGAAGATGACCGTCTTCGGCGGCTGGTACCCCGGCATGAGCTCCGACCACACGTCGTCGAGGCTGACGGTGGTCGCCTTGATCCGGCAGATGGTGTTCTCGTTGGCCATCTCCCAGGTGCAGGAGTCGAGCTGCTGCTGGATCTCGGCCGCATCCGACGAGGTGCCCTGCTGGGGAGCCTGGCTGCCGAGGAGTTCGCCGGGGTTCACGCCGAACAGCAGGGCCACGATCGTGATGATCAGACCTGCACCACCGCCGAGCGCGATCCGCCCGACACCGCCACCTCCGCCGCCACCGCCGGAGACGTTGCCGGTGCCGATCGATCCGCTGCCTTGGAATGTCACGCGGTCATTCTGGCACGATGCGGTGCGCGAACCGGACATCTCCGGGTGGCCGGGTTCAGGACACCGACGCCGATGCGGCACGATGGGTACCTGGCCTGCGTTTCCACCGGGTCACGAACAAGCCGACACAAACAACGCCGCCGACGCCGCCCGCGAGACCGGGCCGGCCGCATGACGTTGGGAAGGACTCTCAGTGCTCCGCACGCATTCCGCAGGTTCGCTGCGCCGGGCCGACGCGTCGCAGACCGTCACCGTCGCCGGTTGGGTCGCGCGCCGACGCGACCACGGCGGTGTGGTGTTCATCGACCTGCGCGACTCCACCGGTCTGGTGCAGGTGGTCTTCCGCGAGGAGTCGGTCGCCGCGGCCGCCCACCGCCTGCGCGCCGAGTACTGCGTTGCCGTCACCGGCGTGGTCGAGGTCCGTCCCGAGGGCAGCGAGAACCCGAATCTGAGCTCCGGTGAGATCGAGATCAACGCCGTCGAACTCGAGGTGCTCAACGAGTCGGCGCCGCTGCCGTTCCAGCTCGACGAGTCGCCGGGTGAAGAGGCGCGTCTGCGTCACCGCTACCTCGACCTCCGCCGCGAGGGCCCGAGCGCCGCGCTGCGCCTGCGCTCGAAGGCCAACGCCGCTGCCCGCGGTGTCCTCGCCGCCCACGACTTCGTGGAGGTCGAGACCCCGACGCTGACCCGCTCGACGCCCGAGGGCGCCCGCGACTTCCTGGTGCCTGCACGTCTGCAGCCCGGCACCTTCTACGCCCTGCCGCAGAGCCCGCAGCTGTTCAAGCAGCTGCTGATGGTCGCGGGTATGGAGCGCTACTACCAGATCGCGCGCTGCTACCGCGACGAGGATTTCCGCGCCGACCGTCAGCCGGAGTTCACCCAGCTCGACATCGAGATGAGTTTCGTCGACCAGGACGACGTCATCGCGGTCGCCGAGGAGATCCTGGTGGCCTTGTGGAAGCTGATCGGTGTCGACATCTCGACCCCGATCCCGCGCATGACCTACGCCGATGCGATGCGTCGCTTCGGCTCGGACAAGCCGGATCTGCGTTTCGGCATCGAACTCGTCGAGTGCGCCGAGTACTTCAAGGACACCCCGTTCCGCGTCTTCCAGGCCCCGTACGTCGGCGCCGTCGTCATGCCGGGCGGTGCCTCGCAGCCGCGTCGTCAGCTCGACGCCTGGCAGGAGTGGGCCAAGCAGCGCGGCGCCCGCGGTCTCGCCTATGTGCTCATCGCCGAGGACGGCACGCTGTCCGGCCCGGTCGCCAAGAACCTGTCCGAGGAGGAGCGCGCCGGTCTCGCTGCCCATGTCGACGCGAAGCCCGGCGACTGCGTCTTCTTCGGTGCCGGCGAGGTCAAGCCGACCCGCGCGCTGCTCGGCGCGGCCCGCGGCGAGATCGCCTCGAAGCTCGGCCTCATCAAAGACGGCGACTGGGCATTCACCTGGGTCGTCGACGCCCCGATGTTCGAGCCGACCGCCGACGCCACCGCCTCCGGTGACGTCGCCCTCGGCCACTCGGCCTGGACCGCGGTGCACCACGCGTTCACCTCGCCCAAGCCGGAGTCGATCGAGAAGCTCGACACCGATCCGGGCGAGGCACTGGCCTACGCCTACGACATCGTCTGCAACGGCAACGAGATCGGCGGCGGCTCGATCCGTATCCACCAGCGCGACGTCCAGGAACGCGTCTTCGAGATCATGGGCATCGGCCACGACGAGGCGCAGGAGAAGTTCGGCTTCCTCCTCGACGCCTTCGCCTACGGCGCCCCGCCGCACGGCGGCATCGCCTTCGGCTGGGACCGCATCACCGCGCTGCTCGCCGGTGAGTCCTCCATCCGCGAGGTCATCGCCTTCCCGAAGTCCGGCGGCGGCGTCGACCCGCTGACCGATGCACCCGCGGCGATCACCCCGCAGCAGCGCAAGGAGTCGGGTATCGACGCCAAGCCGGCACCGCGCGGCGGAGCCGAGCAGGCCGAGGGTGCGGCCGAGAAGGCAGCAGCCGACAAGTAGACCCCGGAGCAACGAAAAGCGGTGGCCGAGCGTGAGTTCGGCCACCGCTTTCGTCTCGGCGGTTTCGACGGCGGGCGGTCGCAGTCCATCTGTGGTGAGATCGATTCCATGTCTGCGAGCGCGTGCATTCCGGAGGTACGTCGGTGACGATCAAGGTGGCCCTCGAACACCGGACGAGCTACTCGTTCGACCGCCCGACGAAGATCTACCCGCACGTTGTCCGTCTGCGACCGGCACCGCATTCGCGGACGCCCATCGAGGCGTACTCGCTGAAGGTCGAGCCGGGGGAGCACTTCCTCAACTGGCAGCAGGACGCGTTCAGCAACTACCTCGCACGGCTGGTGTTCCCCGAGCCGTCGACGACTCTGAACATCACCGTCAGCCTTGTCGCCGACCTCACGGCGATCAACCCCTTCGACTTCTTCATCGAGGACTGGGCCGAGCACTACGGGTTCGAGTACCCGGAGGAGCTGCGTCGCGACCTGGAGATCTTCCTGCGTCCGGTGGGTGTCACCGAGGGTGAGTTCGCCGGTGCTCCGGTTCATCCCGAGGTCGCCGCGTTCGCCGCGAGACACAAGCCGATCGGCAAGACCCGCGTCATCGACTTCCTGGTGGCGCTGAACACCGCGGTCCGCGAGGCCGTCGGCTACACCGTGCGTCTCGAGGCCGGCGTGCAGACACCGGAGTACACGCTGGAGAGCGCGATCGGTTCCTGTCGTGACTCCGCCTGGCTGCTCGTGGCCCTGCTACGCGAACTCGGCCTGGCCGCACGATTCGTGTCCGGTTACCTGGTGCAGCTGACCTCCGACATCAAATCGCTCGACGGCCCGTCGGGCCCGGACGCCGACTTCACCGACCTGCACGCGTGGACCGAGGTGTACCTGCCCGGAGCCGGCTGGGTCGGCATGGACCCGACGTCGGGGCTGTTCGCGGGCGAGGGGCACATCCCGCTGGCCGCGACGCCGCATCCGGTCGGTGCCGCGCCGATCACCGGCGCGACCGGTCCGTGCCACGCGACACTCGACTTCTCCAACACCGTCACGCGTTTCCACGAGGACCCGCGCGTCACCCTGCCGTACACACCGGAGCAGTGGGACCGCGTCGTCGAGCTCGGTGCGGCCGTGGACGAGCGCATGGAGCGCAACGACGTCCGCCTCACGATGGGTGGCGAGCCGACCTTCGTCTCCATCGACAACCAGACCGCGCCCGAGTGGAACACCGCTGCCGACGGTCCGCACAAACGACTCCTCGCGTCCCGGCTCGCCGAGCGCCTCAGGGAGGCGTATGCACCCCAGGGTCTGATCCAGCGCAGCCAGGGCAAGTGGTATCCCGGAGAACCGTTGCCGCGCTGGCAGATGGAGATCATGTGGCGCGCCGACGGCAAGCCGATCTGGCGGAACCCGGAGCTGCTCGCCGACCCGTGGTCGACACCCGAGCAGTGTGCTGCGGCGATCGAGACCGAGACCTACGGCGCCGACCCGGACGGCACCGTCGGTGAAGACCCGGCCCGGGCCGAACGCGCCCAGAAGCTGCTGGCCGCCTTCGCGGCGAATCTCGGGCTGCCCGCCGAACAGGTGATGCCCGCCTACGAGGACCCGCTGGTGCGGATGCGCGAACTGGCCACCATGCCGCCCGGAGACCCCGGCGACGATCCGACCCTGCCGACCGCCCGCACGTTCGCCCAGGCGGAGTTCGACGTCGACCTGGAGACCCTCGAGGACGGCGACGAGGAGGAGCTGGCACCGGAGAAGGACTCGGTGGCGCGACGCCGTTCGCTGCTGGCCCGACTCGACGCCGCGGTCAACGACCCCAGCGCCCATGTCCTCCCGTTGAGTCGGTCGGAGGACCGGACCGCCTGGCAGAGCGCGGTGTGGTCCCTGCGCCGCGGCCGCGTCGTCCTGACCCCGGGTACCTCGCCGGCGGGTCTCCGCCTGCCGCTGAACTCGCTGTCCTGGGGGCCGGCACCGACCATGTTCGAGGCCGACCCGACGGCGCCTCACGAAGCACTTCCGGCCGATCCGGCAGAAGCGCTCGGTCACACCGTCCGCGCGGTGGACCCGTCCGAGTTCCTGCCGCGCACGGCGCTGGTCGCCGAGGTCCGCGACGGCGTGACGTACGTGTTCATGCCGCCCACCTCGACCGCCGAGGAGTTCCTCGCCCTCGTCGAACTCGTCGAGGGCGCCGCCGCGGCGACCGCGACTCCGGTCGTCATCGAAGGTTATGGGCCGCCGTCGGATCCGCGTCTGACGTCGCTGTCGGTGACCCCCGATCCCGGCGTCATCGAGGTCAACATCCAGCCGACGGCGAGCTTCGCCGAACAGTCCGAACTGCTCGAATCCCTCTACGATCACGCCCGCCGCGTCCGGCTCGGCACCGAGAGCTTCGACCTCGACGGCAGTCACGGCGGCACCGGCGGAGGCAACCACATCACCCTCGGCGGGACGACGCCCGCCGACTCGCCGATGCTGCGCCGCCCCGACCTGCTGGCGTCGATGCTGACCTACTGGCAGCGTCACCCGTCGCTGTCGTACCTGTTCTCCGGCCGCTTCATCGGCACCACCTCGCAGGCGCCGCGCGTCGACGAAGGCCGGGAATCGGCGCTCTACGAACTCGAGATCGCGCTCGCCGAGATCGACCGGCTCTCCGCCACGGTCGCCGACCCGCGGGGGACCGGCCCCAAGGGGGCCCACAGTGCCGACGATCCCGAGTCGAACGCACCCAATCCGTGGGTCACCGACCGCGCTCTCCGCCATCTGCTCACCGACATCACCGGCAACACACACCGCGCCGAGTTCTGTATCGACAAGCTCTACAGTCCCGACTCGGTCCGCGGCCGGCTCGGCCTGCTGGAACTACGCGCCTTCGAGATGCCGCCGCACCACCGGATGGCGATGGTCCAGTCGCTACTGGTGCGCAGCCTGGTGTCGTGGTTCTGGGAGAAGCCCTACCGCGCCCGGCTCATCCGCCACGGCGGCGACCTGCACGGCAAACATCTGTTGCCGCACTACGTCATCGAGGACATCGCGCTCGTCGCCGAGGAACTACGCAAGGCCGGCTATCCGTTCGAGACCGCCTGGCTCGACCCGTTCACCGAGTTCCGTTTCCCGCGTCTGGGAACCGTGCAGATCCGTGATCAGGAAGTGGAACTGCGCGGCGCCATCGAACCCTGGAACACGCTGGGGGAGGAGTCGACCGGAACCGGCACCGCCCGCTACGTCGACTCCTCCGTTGAGCGGGTCCAGGTGCGTGTCCTCGGCGGCGAGGACGATCGCTACCTGTTGACCTGCAACGGTTTCCCCATCCCTCTACGGGCCACCGGCCGCACCGGCGAACGGGTCGCCGGCATCCGGTTCCGGGCCTGGCAGCCGCCGAGCGCACTGCATCCGTCGATCAGCATCGACACCCCGCTGACCTTCGATCTCGTCGACACCGTCAACGGTCGGTCGGTCGGCGGTGCGACCTACCACGTGGTCCACCCGGGCGGTCGCGCCTACGACCGTCCGCCGGTGAACGCCGTCGAGGCCGAATCCCGCCGCAACGGGCGCTTCGAGGCGTCCGGTCACACCACCGGCGCCGTCGACATCGGATTGCTCCGGGAACGACAGGCCCGGCAGGCCATCGACTTCGGGGTCCCCGGGATCCTCGATCTACGGCGGGCACGTACAGTTCTTCGGTGACCTCCACACCGGGCAACGCTTCCGCGGTGTTCGATGCATCCACGGTTTTCGACCGTTACCGTGACGAGGGTTACACGCTCTTCGACCTCGCCGGACCCGGTGATCCCGACCTCGTCTCGGGAACCCATTACGACGAGCTCCTCGACTCCGCCGGCATGGTCCGTCCCGCGTGGGAAGACCTTGTGCGGCTGTATCAGCGGCGCGGTGACACCCGCCTGCGCGAGTCCGCGGACCGGCTCGCCGCGGCCGTCCGCGACGACGGCGTGGTCTACAACGAGTTCGACGGTCAGACCACCCACACCCGCGACTGGGACATCGACGCGGTGCCGCTCATCGTCGACGGCGTCGAGTGGGCGGAGCTGGAGAAGGCGATCACCCAGCGCTCGATGCTGCTCGATCTGCTGCTGCGCGATCTCTACCGCGACCAGAAGACCATCACCTCCGGTCTCGTGGCGCCCGAGATGGTCTTCGGACACCCCGGCTACATCCGCAAGGCGGCACGCCTCGAGGTCGCCGGACCCCACGCCCTGTTCCAGCACGCGGTCGACGTCTCGCGTGCCGCCGACGGCCGGTTCGTCGTCTACCGCGACCGCACCCAGGCCCCGTCGGGCATCGGCTTCTCGATCGTCGGCCGGCGTCTGCTGACCAAGACCCTCCCGCAGCTCTTCCAGGCGTGCGCGCCGCGTCCGGTGACCGGTTTCGCCGGGACGATGCGCCTCGCGCTCGCCGAGTACGCCCCACCCGGCGTCGACGACCCGACGGTCGCCGTCCTCAGCCCCGGCAGCATGTCGGAGACCGCTTTCGACCAGGCATATCTGGCCTCGGCGCTCGGCTACCCGCTGGTCGAGGGTGCGGACCTCACCGTGCGTGACGGCGCGGTCTACATGCGCTCCCTCGGGCGGTACAAGCGCGTCGACGTCCTCCTGCGACGCGTCGACGCCGCCTACGCCGATCCACTCGATCTTCGGACCGACTCCCGGCTGGGCGTCGCCGGTCTCGTCGAGGCGATCTCACGCGGTAACGTCACCGTGCTGAACACACTCGGTTCCGGTGTCCTCGAGAACCCGGCCCTGCACACGGTGCTGGAACGACTCGCGCCCGTCCTTCTGGACGAGGAACTCGCGCTCGGCTCCGTCACCACGTACTGGGCCGGAGATGACCTGCAGCGCAGCAAAATCCAGAGCCGGATCGGATCGCTGGTGCTCACCAACACCCGCACCGCCGAGGAGTTCATCGGCCCGCTGCTCGACACGCGGACCCGCACCGAGGTCGCCGCGCGGATCGACGCGCAGTCCTGGCAATGGGTCGGACGCGAACTCGACGCCTACTCGGTGGCGCCGACCATCACCACCGGCTCGCGGCCCGGACGTCACACCACCGCGCTGCGCGCCGCACCGGTGTCCATCCGCGCGTTCAGCGTCGCCCAGGGGCCGACCTACGCCGTCATGCCCGGCGGTCTCGGCGCCGTCCTGGCCGACGGTGTCGAAGGGGCCGCCCACCACATCGTCGCGGCCAAGGACGTCTGGGTCACCAGCACCGAGGTCGGCGGCCACGTGTCGCGCCGCTCGGAGACCCGCGTCGAACCCGCAGGCGAGGTCATCCCGGAGGCGGGGCGTCCCGTGTCGCTCGAGTACTCCGAGGTCGCGGCCGCCGCGAGTCCGCGTGTGCTCGCCGACCTGTTCTGGCTCGGCCGCTACGCCGAGCGCACTGAGCAGGTCACCCGCCTCGCGAAGGTCTCCCGTCAGCGCTACCAGGACTTCCAGTACCGGCCGTGGATGTCGGGGACCCCGGCGGTGCCGCTGCTGCTGCATGCGGTCGCGACGATCACCGGCACCGACGGCTACCTCGACACCGCGGATCTGTTGCTGTCGGACACCGACCGCCAGCCCTCGCCGGATCAGGTCAACGAGGCCATCGAGAAGATCGCCGACCTCACCGTCGCCCGCTCGATCCCGGGCTCGGTCGCCTACTCGGTCGAGCGCCTCGTCGCCTCCGCCCGCGCGGTCCGCGATCAGATGTCGACCAGCACGTGGATGGTCCTGGCGCCCGTCGAACGCGTCGTCGCGAGCACCGCACGCCTGGTCGCCCGGTCGCGGGCCGATGCCTCCGACGCCGGCATCGAGGGTCTGGGCGACGCCGCCCTCGACCTCGGTCCCGACCTCGGACGGGCGCACGAGGAGGTCCTGCACGGCGTGCTCGCGCTGACCGGACTCCAGGAGGAGTCGATGGTCCACGACCCGGGCTGGATGTTCATGGATCTGGGTCGGCGCATCGAGCGCGCGATCACCCTCGCCGACCTCACCAGGGCGATGTTCACCGAGGCCCACGACACCGACGTCGAGCAGACGTTGCTGGAGTCGTACCTGGCCGCCAACGAGTCGTCGGTGATCTACCGCCGCCGCAACCGCGGTCTGTACCGGTTCGCGAGCGTCGCCGAGCTGCTGCTGTTCGACCCGACCAACCCGCGCTCGATGATCTTCCAGCTCGAGAAGATGAACCACGATCTGACCTCGGTCCCCGAACCACTCCGCTCGGCCGGGGCCGAACGAGGAGTGCAGGACTTGATCGCCGAGCTGCGCCGGAGCGGACCGGTCGACCTCGCCGGCGTCGACGCGCAGGGGATTCGCACCGACCTCGCGGAGCTGATGACCACGCTGCGCACCGGTTCCCGCGACCTGTCCGACCTGCTCAGCCGGACCCGCTTCGCCGTGCCGCGCCAGGCGCAGCCGATCTGGGGCGGGGGTGAGATGTGAGCACCCGCGTCTACCGGGTCATGCATCGCACCCGGTACACCTACAACGACGACGTGTCGTCGTCGTACGGCCGCTGCTACCTGACCCCACGCGACCTTCCGGGCCAGCGGGTGCTCTCGGCGACCGTCGACATCGAGCCCGAGCCCGACGACCGGTCGACGGGCATCGACGTCTACGGCAACAACGACACCTACTTCCACGTGCGCACCGCCCATCGGGAGCTCACGGTCACCGCGCGCTCGGTCGTCGAGGTGGACGGCGTCGACCAGGGCATGCTCATCGGGCCGGCGGCACGGGCACCGTGGGAGTCCGCGCGCCCGGCGGCGGTCGGGAGCCGCGAGGCCGCGCTCGCCGCCGAGTTCGTCCTCGACCTCGATCCGCCGGAGATCACCGCCTCGGTACGCGACTACGCCGCTGCGGTGTTCACCCCGGGACGGCCGCTGATCGAGGCCGTCACCGACCTCACCACGCGGATCTTCGACGACTTCACCTACCGCTCCGGGTCCACGGCGATCTCGACGAAGGTCGACACGGTGATGCAGCGCCGCGAGGGCGTGTGCCAGGACTTCGCCCGGGTCGCGATCGCGTGCCTGCGCTCGGTCGGGCTCGCCGCCCGCTACGAGTCCGGTTACCTGGCGACCGACCCGCCACCGGGCAAGGAGAAGATCTTCGGCGCCGACGCCAGCCACGCATGGGCGGCGGTGTGGATGCCCGACGACCGCTGGCTGCCGTTCGACCCGACCAACGACAAACTGGTCGACGAACGCCATGTGACCCTGGCCTGGGGTCGTGATTACGACGACGTCCCGCCGCTGCGCGGCGTCATCTACACCGACTCGACCAAGAGCCACATCGACGTCTCGGTCGACGTCAGGCCGGTCGAGGACGAACCGGCGCAGGCCGGTACTACGCCGGCGGTTGCGTCCACCGAGGGCGCAACCCGGCACGATTTGTGAGCCGGTCCGCTAAACGCCTGGGAGGCAGCGGGATCGGCGTGACTGAATCGTGATTCACCGGTCACGACGTCGTACAGAAGGATGAACACCGGTGTTGCGACGGAGTTGCAACGGGTACCTTGGGACACGACATGACGGTCATTACTGAAAGCCGCATCACCAGCGTGGTGCGGGCGGCAGAGGCGCTGCTGTCACACCGCGCCGGTTCCTCCGTTGTCCTCGACGACCCGGAGGACCTCGGGGGTAGCGGCCGTACGACGGTGGTCCGGGTGAGGGTGGCGCAGAACCCACTCAGCCTGGACCGTTCGCTGGTGATCAAGGCGCTGCCCGAGCACGAGGACCCACAGGCGTTCCACCGCGAGATCGCCTCGTACAAGTACGCCACCGCGCTCCCGAACGAGTCCCGGCCGGGTCCGCAGCTCATCGCCTCCGACCCCGACCAGCGCCTCATGGTGCTCTCCGACCTCGGCCACGGCCGGTCGATGCTCGAGTTCCTCGACGGCGTCGATCCGGTGGAGACCTCCCGCGCGGTGAGCGCCTGGGGTCAGGCCCTGGGACGGATGCACGCGGCGACCGTCGGCGGCGAGATCGACTTCGATGCCCTGGTCCGTCGCGGTCCGTCGGGCACGGAGGGCCGCGACATCCTCCGGGACGAGGCCCGACGCTCCGTCGAGGCGCTCGCCGGACATGCGGCCGCACTCGGCGTGCAGGTGCCGAACCGCGTGATCGAGGCTCTCGAGACCGCCGCCGCCCTGTTCGACGACGGTGAGCACCGCGCGTTCAGTCCGTCGGACGTCGGTCCCGAGAACATCATGCTCAACGACGACGGCGTGCAGTTCATGGATTACGAGTGGGGCGGTTTCCGCGACGCCACCCTCGACATCGCCTACGCCGTGGTGACCATGACCGCCCAGCTGCCGGCGCACGCCGCGGCACGCGCCACCGACCTCGAGGTGTCGATGGTCGACGCCTGGCGGTCGGAGGTGAACCCGATCTGGCCGACCCTCGCGCACGAGCGCGAGATGCAACGCAAGGTGCTCGTCGCCCGGCTGCTGTGGGTGTGGTTGTCCACCGCGTGGATGCTGCCCGCCGACTCCGACCTCGTCGACCCGGAGAACGCCGGCGCGGACGCCGACGCGAGCGTGGAGATCACCCCGTTCGATCCGGACCTGCAGAACTCTGCTGCGGGCACCCCGACGGAGAGTGCAGGCGGCTTCACCCACGACTGGGCACTGCACACCAACGACCCGCGTGTGCTCGTGTCGCGCTGGACCGACCTCGCGGCCGCCGCCGGTCGCGCCGGCGAGGACGAGATCGCCGACTTCGCGACTGCAACGGGTCTGGCGTTGCAGCGCATCTGGATGGCCTGATCGGCTCGTGGACGGATTGTTCGACCCGCCCGCGGATCCCCGGGCCGCCGGAGCCGGTGGGCCGACGTCCGGCGCCGACGGCCTGACCGCGGCTCCGAAGCCGACGGCACCGCTGGCGGTCCGGATGCGCCCGCAGACCCTCGACGAGATCGTCGGCCAGCAGCACCTGCTCGGCGACGGTTCGCCGTTGCGTCGGCTGATCAGCGGTGTGGGCGCGGCCTCGGTGCTGCTCTACGGTCCGCCCGGCACCGGCAAGACGACGATGGCGTCGCTGATCGCGCGTGCGACCGGCGGCCGGTTCGAGGCGTTGTCCGCGCTGTCGGCGGGAGTCAAAGAGGTGCGCGCGGTCATCGACATCGCCCGCCGTCGACTCATCGACGGCCAGCAGACCGTCCTGTTCATCGACGAGGTCCACCGCTTCTCCAAGACCCAGCAGGATGCGCTGCTCGATGCAGTCGAGAACCGGATCGTGCTGCTAGTGGCGGCGACCACCGAGAATCCGTCGTTCTCCGTGGTGGCGCCACTGCTGTCGCGGTCTCTCGTGCTGCAGTTGCGGTCCCTCACCGACGACGACATCCGTGAGGTCCTGACCAGGGCCGTCGGCGACCCGCGAGGCCTCGACGGCCAGGTCGAGGTCACCGAGGCCGCCTACGACCACCTGGTCGCGGTCGCCGGCGGCGACGCCCGGCGCGCATTGACCGCACTCGAGGCCAGCGCCGACTCGGCCACCCACGTCGACCTCGCCGACGTCGAGACCGCGATCGACCGGGCGGCGGTGCGCTACGACCGCGACGGCGACCAGCACTACGACGTGACCAGCGCGTTCATCAAGTCGATCCGCGGTTCCGATGTGGACGCCGCGGTGCACTACCTGGCGCGGATGATCGCGGCGGGGGAGGACCCGCGCTTCATCGCCCGGCGCCTGATGATCCACGCCAGCGAGGACATCGGGATGGCAGATCCCACCGCGCTGCAGACCGCGGTGGCCGCCGCGCAGGTGGTCAATCTCGTCGGTATGCCGGAGGCCAAGCTGGCCCTGACCCAGGCGACGATCCATCTGGCGACCGCACCGAAGTCGGCCGGCGTGGTGTCGGCGATCGGCGCGGCGCTCGCCGACGTCGAGGCGGGCAAGGCCCGGGCGGTGCCCGCCCACCTGCGTGACAGTCACTACGCGGGCGCCAAGAAGCTCGGCAACGGCGTCGCCTACCGGTATCCGCACGACCATCCCGACGGCGTGGTGCCGCAGCAGTACCCGCCCGACGAGCTCGTCGGCGTCGACTACTACGAGCCCACCGATCACGGGCTCGAACGCGAGATCGGGCCGCGCGTGGCACGCCTGAGATCCATTGTCCGGGGTGCCGTCACACGCCGCCGATCCCGCTGATCGCGCCGGATGCGCCGGGGATGACGCCCGGGACCGGTTCCGCGACGCGCCGACGGTACTCTGGGATGTCGCGACAACCAACGGCGAGGACGAGACCAACAGTGCAGACGCATGACATCCGGAAGCGTTTTCTGGACCACTTCATCAAGGCCGGCCACACCGAGGTGCCCAGCGCCTCGCTGCTGCTCGACGACCCCAACCTGCTGTTCGTCAACGCCGGCATGGTTCCGTTCAAGCCCTACTTCCTGGGCGAGCAGACCCCGCCGTACACCCGCGCGACAAGCGTCCAGAAGTGTGTGCGCACCCTCGACATCGACGAGGTCGGCATCACGACCCGCCACAACACCTTCTTCCAGATGGCGGGCAACTTCTCCTTCGGCGACTACTTCAAGCGCGAGGCCATCAACTTCGCCTGGACGCTGCTGACCAACAGCGTCGAAGACGGCGGCTACGGCATCGACCCGCAGAAGCTGTGGCCCACCGTCTATCTCGACGACGACGAGGCCGAGGCGATCTGGCGGGACGAGATCGGTGTGCCCGCCGAGCGCATCCAGCGTCGCGGCCTGAAGGACAACTACTGGTCGATGGGCGTCCCCGGCCCCTGTGGTCCGTGTTCGGAGATCTTCTACGACCGCGGCCCCGAGTACGGCATCGAGGGCGGCCCGGAGGCCGACGAGGACCGCTACATCGAGATCTGGAATCTCGTGTTCATGCAGAACGTCCGCGGCCCGGGCGGCGGCAAGGACAACTACGAGATCCTCGGGCCCCTGCCCAAGAAGAACATCGACACCGGCATGGGCGTCGAACGCGTGGCCTGCATCCTGCAGGGCGTCGACAACGTCTACGAGACCGACCTGCTCAAGCCGATCATCGACCTGGCCGCCGAGCTCACCGGCCGCACCTACGGCTCCGGATCGCATGCCGACGACGTGCGCTTCCGCGTGATCGCCGACCACGCCCGCACCTCGGCGTTGCTGATCGGCGACGGCGTGCTGCCCGGCAACGACGGTCGCGGCTACGTGCTGCGTCGCCTCCTGCGCCGCGTCGTCCGCTCGATGCGCCTGCTGGGCGCCGGTGACAACCAGGCGACCATGGGCACGATCATCGGCAAGGTCATCGACCTGATGGCCCCGTCGTACCCCGAGCTCGAGACCAAGCGCGCCGACATCGTGAAGGTCGCGGTGGGCGAGGAGACCTCCTTCGCCAAGACCCTCGCGGCCGGCTCCAAGCTGTTCGCCGACGCCGCGACCGCCACCAAGAAGTCGGCGAGCACCACCATCACCGGTGCCGACGCGTTCACCCTGCACGACACCTACGGCTTCCCGATCGACCTCACGCTCGAGATGGCGGCCGAGGCCGGACTCGAGGTCGACCAGGAGGGCTTCACCGCCCTGATGGCCGAGCAGAAGCAGCGCGCCAAGGCCGACGCGACCGCACGCAAGACCGGCCACGCCGACCTGAGCGTGTACCGCGATTTCCTCGACCGCGGACCCACCGAGTTCACCGGCTTCGACGAACTCGTCTCCGAGGCACGCGTTCTCGGTCTGGTCGCCGACGGCGCCCGGGTGCCCGTGGCGACCGCCGGGCAGGAACTCACCGTGGTGCTCGACCGCTCCCCGCTCTACGCCGAGTCCGGCGGCCAGATGGCCGACGTCGGCACCATCTCCACCGGTTCCGGTGTCCGACTGTCCGTGACCGACGTGCAGAAGCTCGGGAAGTCGGTGTGGCTGCACAAGGTCCGCGTGGACGAGGGCGAGATCGAGGAGGGCGACGAGGTCCTCGCCGCCGTCGACACCGCATGGCGCCACGGTGCCACGCAGGGCCACTCGGGCACCCACATGGTGCATGCCGCCCTGCGCGAGGTGCTCGGACCCGGTGCGACACAGGCGGGTTCGCTCAACCGTCCCGGCTACCTGCGCTTCGACTTCAACGCCAGCGGCCCGGTCACGGAGTCGCAGCGTCGGGAGATCGAGGAGATCGCGAACGCCGCGGTCGAGGCCAACTACCAGGTCAACACCTTCGAGACCGGACTGAACGAGGCCAAGGCGATGGGCGCGATGGCGCTCTTCGGCGAGAACTACGGCGACGTCGTGCGCGTCGTCGAGATCGGCGGCCCGTTCTCGATGGAGCTGTGCGGCGGCACGCATGTCGTGTCGTCGTCGCAGATCGGTCCGATCACCCTGATCGGCGAGTCCTCCGTCGGTTCCGGTGTGCGCCGCGTCGAGGCCTACGTCGGCATGGACTCGTTCCGCTTCCTGTCCAAGGAGCGTGCACTGCTCGCCGGTCTGGCGTCTTCGCTGAAGGTGCCCTCCGAGGAGGTGCCCGGACGCGTCGAACAACTCGTCACCAAGCTGCGCGACGCCGAGAAGGAACTCGCCCGGGTGCGCGCCGAGCAGGCGCAGGCGGCCGTGGCCGGTCTCCTCGACACCGCGACCACCGTGCGTTCCACGCTCGTGGTCGAGGGACGTGTCCCGGGACTCGACGCCAATGGATTGCGTTCGGTCGTCACCGATCTGCGCGGCCGGGTCGCCGACCGCCAGGCCGTGATCGCCCTGTTCTCGCCGAGCGGCGACGGACCGGATGCCAAGGTGCCCTTCGTGATCGCCACGACCGCCGCCGCCCGCGATGCCGGCATCAAGGCCGGTGACCTCGTCAAGGAGGTGGCACCGCTCGTCGGTGGACGCGGTGGCGGCAAGCCCGATCTCGCGCAGGGATCGGGAACCGAACCCGGCGGGATCGACGCCGCCCTGTCGCGTATCCGCGAGCTCGTCGGCTGATGCCGCTGCAACGAGGCCGCCGCCTCGGCATCGACGTCGGGAGCGTCCGGATCGGCGTCGCGGTCTGCGATCCCGACGGGATCCTCGCCACACCCGTGGAGACCGTCCGTCGAACACCTTCCGCCACAACCGATCTCGATCGGATCGTGGAACTGGTCGCCGAGTACGAGGCGATCGGGGTCGTCATCGGGCTGCCGAAGACGCTGAAGAACACCACCGGGGTCGCGGCGGAGACCGCGCGCGCCTTCGGCGATCGACTCGCCGAGCGCATCGCGCCGGCCGAGGTGCATTGGCAGGACGAACGATTCACCACCGTGACCGCGCAGCAGGCACTGCACGCGAGCGGCCGGACGGTGAAGTCATCTCGAGGGGTCATCGACCAAGCGGCCGCGGTAGCTATCCTTCAGGGATGGCTGGATGCGCGACGGTGAGTCCGATGGTCCCTCGACAGAGTCGGGAGGGGAGCCGGCGGTGACCGAAGAACGGCGTCGCACGCGACACCGGGACAGCCAGGGACGCCGTGCCGACGCGCACCAAAGCGGTGCCGAGGGCATGGATCCGGAGCGTCTGCGGTACTTCACGCAGCCCGGCGAGGGAGCGCCGCACACTCGGCATCGTCGCCGGCGTGCGGCCCCGCCCGCGCCGCCCGGAGAGCCCACACCCCCGGCCCAGGGTGGCCGGCCGGGTGGGATTCCGGGGCGTGCGCAGCCCGTGCGGATCCCGCCGGGCGGTCAGCCCCCACAACCGCCGCGCGTGCAGCAGGCGCCTCCGCCGCCGGCCGCCCCGCGTCGGCCCGTGCCGCCGCCACCGCCACCGCCTCAGGAGGCACCGCCTCAGGAGGCCCCCGACACCGACTTCCGGCTCGGACGCGAGGCCGAGCCGGAGTATGTCGAACCGCGGTACGACGGCGCGGAGTTCGCCGACGTCGACGCCCAGCCCGTGCACGACGCGCCCGCCTATGAGGAACCCGCCTATGAGGAACCCGCGTACACCGAGCCGGTGGCGACGACGCCGCGCGGCGTGCGTGGTCGCGACGAGGACGACTGGTGGCCGGGTGCCGACGAGGCGGAACCGGCGGCGGCGCCGCGACGTCCGCGCCGGCGCAACCGGGAGAACCAGAAGAAGCGCCGCGTGGTGCTGGCGCTGGCGATCGTGTTCATGCTCGCGCTCGTCGGCGGCGTCGGCTACTACGGTCTGCGCTCCATGGGAGTCCTGGAGTCGCGCAAGGACTACACCAACACCGCGGGCGCCAGCGACGTGATCGTCGACATCCCGGAGAACTCGACCCTGTCGGACTTCGGCCAGATCCTTCTCGACGCCGATGTCGTCGGCAGCATGCGTGCTTTCCTCGACGCCGCGGACGGCCAGCCCATGTCCGGCGGCCTCTACAAGATGCGGACCCAGATCCCGGCGTCGACCGCAGTGGAGATGCTCACCGACGACAGTGCCCAGCACCGCGTCGGTCGCGTGGTGATCCCGCCGGGTCTGCAGCTCGACTCCAAGACCGGCATCGACGACAAGATCACGCCGGGCATCTTCCAGCTGATCGAGGACGCCACGACGACCGAGATCAACGGTCAGCCCGAGGGTGTCACCGTCGCCCAGCTCGAGGAGGCGGCCGCCACCTCGACCCCCGAGGCGCTCGGCGTGCCGGACTGGGCGAAGGAGAACGTCGCGTCGATGACCGGCGACCATCGCCGCATCGAGGGTCTGATCGCGCCCACCACCTGGGAGCGCGTCGAACCCGATCACACCGCGGTCCAGATCCTCAACGAGATGATCACCAAGAGCGCGGCGATGTTCGACCAGTGGGGCCTGGTGGACAACAACAAGTCCGGGCTCTCGCCCTACGAGACGCTGATCGCCGCGTCGATCGTCGAACGCGAGGTGCGGCACGTCGAAGACGCGCCGAAGGTCGCCCGGGTCATCCGCAACCGACTCGACGAGGATCAGCGGCTCGAGATGGACTCGACGCAGAACTACACCGCCGCGGTCACCAACATCGACGTGCACGGTGAGGCCTACAAGGCCGACAACGAGTGGAACACCTACCGCTACAAGGGTCTTCCGCCGACCCCGATCGCGGCCGTGGGTGTACCCGCACTCGAGGCGATGCTCGACCCGGCCCCGGGTTCGTGGCTGTACTTCGTCACCGTCGACACCGCGGGCACCACGCTGTTCGCCGACACCTTCGAGGAACACAAGCGCAACCGCAACGTCGCCTGCAAGAACAAACTCGTGTCGACGGGATGCCAGTGACCCGTTCGCCCAACGGTGACCGACGCCGGGCGGCGGTGCTCGGTTCACCCATCGCGCACTCCAAGTCGCCTGCCGTCCACCTGGCCGCCTACCGGGCGCTGGGTCTCGACGACTGGACCTACGACCGGATCGAGTGCACGGCCGACCGATTGCCCGAGATCGTGTCCGGCGCGGCACCGGAGTTCATCGGGTTCTCGGTGACCATGCCGAACAAGCTGGCCGCGTTGGACTTCGCGACCGAGCGGACCGAACGGGCCGAGCTCGTCGGATCGGCGAACACCCTCGTCCGCATCGACGGCGGGTGGCGAGCCGACTGCACCGACATCGACGGCATGACCGGTGCGCTGGCCGAACTGGGCGTCGACGCCGACCTCGCCGCGGGGGCCGCGCCCGACGCGGTCGTGGTCGGTGCCGGCGGCACGGCGCTGCCGACGGTCATGGCACTCGCCGAGGTGGGAGTCTCGACGATCTCGGTCGTCGCGCGCGACGCCGGTCGGGCCGCGTCTGTGCTGGAACTGTGCGAGCGCCTCGGCATCGCCGGTGAGGTCATCCCGTTCGACGCCGGGACAGCGCTCGAAAACCGTTGCCGGGCAGCGTCTGTCGTGGTGTCGACGGTGCCCGCACCGGCGGCCGGGACGCTCGCGCCCGCAATCGCTCATGCGCGCAAGGTCGTCGACGTGATCTACGACCCCTGGCCGACGCCGCTCGCCGCCACCGTCGAGGCGGCCGGTGGCGCTGTCGTCGGGGGACTGGTCATGCTGCTGAACCAGGCCTTCCGTCAGGTCGAGCTGTTCACCGGGCTCCCGGCACCCCGCGAGGCGATGACGAAGGTGCTCATCCCCAACGCCTGAGGCTGTGGAGACCACCGGTCACTGTGTCGGCGATACGCGCGAAGCTCGGCACATGGTCGAACCCGCCATCCTGTTCTGGTTGCTCGCGATCGCGGTCACCGACGCACGCACCCGGCGCATCCCCAATGCGATGGTGTGGCCTGGACTCTGCGCGGTGGCGGCCGTCGCGATCGCCCAGCCTGCCGTAGGACTCGCCGCCGCGGCGGCGGCGACGCCGTACCTGCTGACGTTCACGATCGGATGGTGCGGCGGAGGTGACGTGAAGCTCGCCTTCGCCTGCGGCGGGCTCGCGCTGCGCTGGGACACCGCGATCGCGATGGTGGCGTGCGCCTCGCTCGTGACACTGGTGATCGCCCTCGTGAGTGTCGGGCGACATGCGCCACGACGGGGACACGCGCACGCCCCGGCGCTCGTCGGTGCGCTGATCTCCGTGTCCGATCTGGCCTGACGGCGCCCGCCCCACGACCGCTGTCGGGGAGTTGTGGGGCACATGGAACAATTGATCACTGTGCTGCGCTGGATAACTGCCGGAGAATCCCACGGACCCGCTTTGGTCGCCCTCGTCGAGGGCATGGTCGCCGGGGTCGAGGTGACCTCGTCGGACATCGCCGAACAGCTCGCCCGCCGTCGCCTCGGCTACGGTCGCGGCGCGCGGATGAAGTTCGAGGCCGACAAGGTCACCGTGATCGGTGGCGTGCGCCACGGACGCACGATGGGTGGCCCGGTCGCCATCGAGATCGGCAACACCGAATGGCCCAAGTGGGAGACCGTGATGGCGGCCGACCCGGTCGATCCCGCCGAACTCGAGGGCAGCGCCCGCAACGCGCCGCTGACCCGTCCGCGTCCCGGCCACGCCGACTACTCGGGCATGCTCAAGTACGGCTTCGACGATGCCCGTCCGGTTCTCGAACGCGCCAGTGCCCGCGAGACCGCGGCCCGCGTCGCCGCCGGCACCGTCGCCCGCAACTTCCTGCGTCAGGTCTTCGGCATCGAGGTCGTCTCGCACGTCATCTCGATCGGCGCGAGTGACCCCTACGTCGGCCCGCCGCCCCGCTACAGCGACGTCGAGGCCATCGACGCCAGCCCCGTCCGCGCCTTCGACGCCGCCGCCGAGAAGTCGATGATCGACGAGATCGAGGCCGCCAAGAAGGACGGCGACACCCTCGGCGGCGTCGTCGAGATCGTCGCCACCGGTGTGCCCGTCGGCCTCGGCTCGCACGTCAGCGGCGAGACCCGCCTCGATGCACGTCTGGCCGCCGCCCTCATGGGCATCCAGGCCATCAAGGGTGTCGAGGTCGGCGACGGCTTCACCACCGCCCGCCGCCGCGGCAGCGAGGCCCACGACGAGATGGTCCCCGGACCAGACGGTGTGCTGCGCTCGACCAACCGCGCGGGCGGCCTCGAGGGCGGCATGACCAACGGCGAGGACCTGCGCGTCCGCATCGCGATGAAGCCCATCTCGACGGTGCCGCGCGCGCTGTCGACGGTCGACATGGAGACGGGGGAGACCGCCAGCGCGATCCACCAGCGCTCCGACGTGTGCGCCGTACCCGCGGCCGGTGTGGTCGCCGAGGCCATGGTGGCGCTCGTCGTGGCCCAGGCGGCACTGGACAAGTTCGGCGGCGATTCGGCCACCGAGACCGCCACCAACCTCGGCGCCTACCTGACTGCCGTCCACGCGCGCCCGCCGCGCCCATGACCCAGGCGCCGACCCCCACACGGGCGACCACGGGGCGACGCCCCAGCGCCGTGCTGATCGGCTTCATGGGCGCCGGCAAGTCGACCGTCGGGCGTCTGCTCGCCGACCGCCTCGGGGTCGACTTCGTCGACACCGACATCGAACTGGTCCGGCGCACGGGGCGCTCCATCCCGGAGATCTTCGAATCCGACGGGGTCGACGGCTTCCGCACGATCGAGGAGAACGTCGTCTGCGACGTCCTCGACAATCACGGCGGGGTGGTCTCGCTCGGCGGGGGCGCGGTCACCACGGCGGGTGTCCGCGACGCGCTGGCCGACCAGCGGGTGGTCTACCTGCGCGTCAGCCCCGAACGCGGCTACGAGCGGGTATCCGGCACCGACCGGCCGCTGCTGGCCACCGAGGACCCGGCCGCCCGCTATGCGGAACTGCTCGCCGAACGCACCGACATCTACTCGTCGGTGTGCACCTTCGAGGTCGACGCCGACGCCGCCCCGGACGCCGTCGCCGACGCCATCGTCTCCGAACTCGCCCGCGAACTCGACGTGAGGACACCAGAATGACCGACACCGAACCCGTTGCGATCCGCGTCAACGCGGGTGCGCCCTACGATGTGACGATCGGGCGCGGGCTGCTCGGCGAGGTCGCCGACGCCGCCGCCGGCGCCGACCGCATCGCGATCCTGTACCAGCCGCCGCTGAACAAGACCGCCGAACAGATCCGGGAATTCTTGGCGGACAAGGGTTTCGACGCCCACCGCATCGAGATCCCGGACGCCGAGGCGGGTAAGGACCTCTCGGTCGCCGCCTTCTGCTGGGAGGTCTTCGGCCGGATCGGTCTCAAGCGCAACGACAAGGTCATCAGCCTCGGCGGCGGCGCCGCGACCGACGTCTCCGGATTCGTCGCCGCCACCTGGATGCGCGGCATCGGCGTCATCCATGTCCCGACCACGCTGCTGGCGATGGTCGACGCCGCGGTCGGCGGCAAGACCGGCATCAACACCGAGGCGGGCAAGAACCTCGTCGGCTCGTTCCACGAACCCGACGCGGTACTCATCGACATCGGCACCCTCGAGACCGTGCCCCGCAACGAGATCGTCGCGGGGCTCGCCGAGGTCATCAAGACCGGTTTCATCGCCGATCCCAGCATCCTCGACATCATCGAGGCCGACCCGGAGGCTGCGCTCGACCCCACGAGCCCGGTCCTCCCGGATCTGATACGCCGCTCGGTGCAGGTGAAGGCCGACGTCGTCTCGGCCGATCTCAAGGAGTCCTCGCTGCGCGAGATCCTCAACTACGGCCACACCCTGGGCCACGCGATCGAGCGCCGCGAGCGGTACCGCTGGCGTCACGGCGCCGCGGTGTCGGTGGGCCTGGTGTTCGCCGCCGAGCTGGCCCGCCTGGCCGGACGTCTCGACGACGCGACCGCCGACCGCCACAAGTCGGTGCTGGAGCTCGTCGGCCTGCCGACGACCTACGATCCCGATGCCTTCCCCGACCTGCTCGAGGGGATGGCGGGGGACAAGAAGAACCGTTCCGGTGTGCTGCGGTTCGTCGTGCTCGACGGGCTGGCCAAGCCGGGCCGTCTCGAGGGACCTGATCCGGGCCTCCTCGCCGCCGCCTACTCGGCCGTCGCGGGCGGGGCGGGCAAGAGCACGTCGGTCCTGCTCTAGGCGACACTCGCGAAGACGAACGAACCCCACGACCTCGAGGTCGTGGGGTTCGTCGTCGGTCGGAGTGGGCTACTGGGCGGCCGCGTCGGCGTGACGGTCCTCGTGGACCGACCAGTCGTCCTCGGGGGCGCCCTTGTTCTGGTCCCGGCGGATCAGCCAGCGGCCGATGGCCGCACCGACGAACGCCGGGACGAACACCAGCAGCCCGGTGAACGAGGCGCCCGCGATCAGCTCGACGAACAGGCCGGCCTGGCCGATGCCGGCGAGGACCGTGTTGCCGAGGATCCAGGAGATCAGCCCGGCGATGACACCGGCCATGACACCCGCCTTGAGCCAGCGGACGGTGAGATCCTCGTAGTCGTCCGGATCGGGATTGGCGCGGGCATCGCGGATACCGTCGAAACCGCCCCAGACCAGGGCGATCAGGACGACCGCCGCAATGGTGACGGTGCGCCACACGGTGGAGTTCAGCGGGGCCTCGACCACCGCGACACCGAGCAGGATTCGGGCGAGGACGTGAACGGCGGTCATCGTCAGACCGCGTACCAACCACGAAGACATGCGCGTCATACTACGCATCTGTGCCGTGATCGCCGACACACCCGGTCGATCAGGCCGGTCCAGCGTGCCGGGTTCGCACTGGGCGACGTCCCGCCGTAGCGTTGCTCGGGTGCCGATCATCCACGACACAGCAGCCCGGCGCGACCGGCTGCGGAACCAGTTACGCGAGCGTCCCGACACCGAGCAGGTGTCGGCGTTCGTGGTCTCCGACCTCGTCAACGTCCGCTACCTGACCGGCTTCACGGGCTCCAACGCGGCGGTCCTCATCGACGTGTCCGATCCCGCGGGGGACCGGATCGCCACCGACGGCCGCTACATCACCCAGGTCGCCGCGCAGGTCCCGGACGTGGAGTCCGTCATCGAACGGGCCTGCGTACCGGCGCTGGTCGCCCACGCGCGGACCGCGGGTGCGTCGCGGATCGGCTTCGAGGCCGACGCCGAGACCGTCGCCGGCCACCGTGCCCTGACCGCGTCCATCGAGGACTCCGGCGTCGAACTGGTCGGCCTCACCGGCGTCGTCCAGGCTCTGCGCTCGGTCAAGGACGCGGGGGAGATCGCGCTGCTGCGTGCCGCCTGCGCGATCGGCGACGCCGCCCTCGCCCAGATCATCGCCGACGGCGTCCTGCGTGCCGGCAACACCGAACGCCAGGCCGCCCGTGCACTGGAGTTCGAGATGTACCGCCTGGGCGCCGACGGCATCGCCTTCGAGACCATCGTGGCCGCCGGTGCGCATTCGGCGATCCCGCATCACCGGCCCACCCACACCGCGCTGGCCGACGGCGATCTCCTGAAGATCGACTTCGGCGCGGTCGTCGGCGGTTACCACTCCGACATGACCCGTACCTTCGTGTTGCGCCGCGCCGCGGACTGGCAACGCGACATCTACGACCTCGTCGCCACCGCGCAGGCCGCCGGCCGGGCGGCCCTGCGTCCCGGTGCGGACCTCCGGGAGGTGGACGCCGCCGCGCGCGAAGTCATCGCCGACGCGGGGCACGGCGATCACTACGTGCACGGCCTCGGCCACGGCGTGGGCCTCGAGATCCACGAAGCGCCGGGAATCGGCAAACTCGCGGCGGGTACACTGCCATGCGGTGCTGCGGTCACCGTGGAGCCCGGTGTGTACCTACCCGGATGGGGTGGGGTCAGGATCGAGGACACCCTGGTCGTCACACAAGGCGACCCGGAACTGTTGACCACCACCGACAAGACATTCACCGTCATCTGACTGCAAGGGAAGAAACACCACATGGCGACCACCGCCGATTTCAAGAACGGCCTCGTGCTGCGCATGGACGACCAGCTCTGGCAGATCCAGGAGTTCCAGCACGTCAAGCCGGGCAAGGGCCCCGCGTTCGTGCGCACCAAGATCAAGAACGTGCTGAGCGGCAAGACTGTCGACAAGACCTTCAACGCCGGCGTCAAGGTCGAGACCGCCACCGTCGACCGTCGGGACATGACCTTCCTGTACAACGACGGCACAGACTACGTCTTCATGGACGCACAGGACTACGAGCAGTTCTCGCTGCCGCCGGCCGTCGTCGGCGACGGCGCACGCTTCCTGCTGGAGAACATGACCGTGCAGGTCTCGCTCAACGAGGGCAACCCGCTGTTCGTCGAGCTCCCGGTCACCGTCGAGCTCATCGTCGCCCAGACCGACCCGGGTCTGCAGGGTGACCGCTCCACCGGCGGCACCAAGCCCGCCACGCTCGAGACCGGTGCCGAGATCCAGGTGCCCCTGTTCATCAACACCGGTGACAAGCTCAAGGTCGACTCGCGTGACGGCAGCTACCTCGGCCGCGTCAACTCCTGACCTGTGAAACAACCCGGAACCCGACACAAGGCGCGGCGGCGCGCGGTCGACCTTCTCTTCGAGGCCGAGGCCAAGAAGGTCAGCCCCGCGCAGCTCGTCGCCGAACGCCGTGAATACGTCCGCAGGGACGAGAGCGTCGGCTCGATCCACGACTACACCGCCACGGTGATCAACGGGCTCGCCGACGACCAGGATCAGATCGACGCGGTCATCTCGTCCCATCTGCGGGAGTGGACGTTGGAGCGTCTGCCCGCCGTCGACCGCGCCATCATGCGCCTGGCGACCTGGGAGCTGTTCAACTCGCTCGACGTCGACACCATCGTGGTGGTCGACGAGGCGGTCGAGCTCGCCAAGGAGCTGTCCACCGACGACTCGCCGGCCTTCGTCAACGGCGTGCTCGCCAAGATCGCCGAGCTCGCGCCGCAGGTCCGTGCCGCCGCGTCCGCCGAGCCGCGGCCGTCGGGTGACGCCGAGTAGTAGCGAAGATCTCATGCCATCGGTCCCGGTCGTGTTTGCGACCGGGACCGCTTGCTGTGGCGCAGGTCGCTGGAATTCGTCTGTCTCGCGACGCGGTGTAAAGTGTCGCAAGACAGACATCCTTTAACGATCCGTCCTGCGAGGCGGAGAAGGAGGTCGGCTTTGGCCAGCCCCGCCCCCAGGGTGCTGCTCGATGCCGCTGACGTGTCGCGCACGATTGCTCGTGTCGCACACCAGGTGATCGAGAAGACAGCTCTGGACTCGCCCGACGCCCCGCGCGTCGTTCTCATCGGAATCCCCACTCGCGGAACGTCTCTCGCGACCCGATTGGGTTCCAAGATCGGCGAGTTCGCCAACGTCGAGGTGCCGGTCGGCTACCTCGACATCACTCTCTACCGCGACGATCTGCGCGGTAAGCCCCATCGCCCGCTCGAACGGACCATGGTCCCGGCCGGCGGCGTCGACGGCGCGATCGTGATCCTCGTCGACGACGTGCTCTACTCCGGACGCACGGTCCGCGCTGCACTCGACGCGCTGCGTGACCTCGGCCGCCCCGCCGCGGTCCAGCTCGCGGTGCTGGTGGATCGCGGTCACCGCGAACTGCCGCTGCGCGCAGACTATGTCGGCAAGAACATCCCCACCGCTCGCGACGAGCAGGTGTCGGTGCACCTCACCGAACACGACGGGATCGACCAGGTCGTCCTGAGTTCGGCTGCGAATACCGCTGCCGCCGAGGGTGATTCCTGATGCGGCATCTCCTCTCCACGCAGGACCTCAGTCGCGACGAGGCCACCGCGCTGCTCGACGACGCCGAGCGTTTCGAGCAGGCGCTGACGGGCCGCGAGGTCCGCAAGCTGCCGACGCTGCGCGGCCGCACCGTCATGACGGTGTTCTACGAGAACTCGACCCGCACCCGCGTCTCCTTCGAGGTCGCCGGCAAGTGGATGAGCGCCGACGTGATCAACGTCAGCGCCTCGAGTTCCTCTGTGGGCAAAGGCGAATCGCTGCGGGACACGGTCAAGACCCTGCACGCCGCAGGCGCCGACGCCCTGATCGTCCGGCACCCGGCGTCGGGCGCGCCCGCCCAGATCGCCGACTGGACCACCGATTCCGACGGCGAGGGCCCGGCCATCATCAACGCCGGCGACGGCACGCACGAGCATCCGACCCAGGCACTGCTCGATGCGCTCACCCTGCGCCAGCGGCTCGGTTCGCTGGACGGGCGCCGCATCGCGATCGTCGGCGACGTGGTGCACTCGCGGGTCGCGCGGTCCAACGCGCACCTGCTGTCGACCCTCGGCGCCGAGGTCGTCCTCGTCGCCCCGCCGACCCTGCTCCCGGCGGGAGTGGGCGAGTGGCCGGTCACCGTCTCGGGCAACCTCGACGCCGAACTGCCGTCGGTCGATGCGGTCATGATGCTGCGGGTGCAGGCCGAGCGCATGAACGGCGGGTTCTTCCCGAGCGCCCGGGAGTACTCGGTCCGCTTCGGTCTCAACGACCGCCGCCTCGCGATGCTCTCCGACGACGCGGTCGTGCTGCACCCCGGCCCGATGCTGCGCGGCATGGAGATCGGCTGGTCGGTCGCCGATTCGCCGAAGGCCACCGTCCTCGAACAGGTCCGCAACGGCGTGCACGTCCGCATGGCGGTGCTCTTCCGCCTCCTCGTCGGCTCCGACTCGGCGGGAGCCCAGCTGTGACGCCGAGTACGCCCACCCTCAGCACGTCAGGAGTTCGCAAGTGACCGCCCCGGCAACCGGAACCGTCCTGCTCGCCGATGTTCGCCCCTACGGCGAAGGCGAGCCGGTCGACGTTCTCGTCGTCGACGGTGTGATCACCGAGATCGGCGCGGGACTGTCCGCACCCGAGGACGCCGAGCGCATCGAGGGCAGGGGCGGGGTCCTGCTGCCCGGTTTCGTCGACCTCCACACACATCTGCGCGAACCCGGCCGCGAGGACACCGAGACCATCCGGTCCGGCTCCGAGGCGGCCGCCCTGGGCGGGTACACTGCGGTCTTCGCGATGGCCAACACCAGCCCGGTCGCCGACAACTCGACCGTCACCGACAACGTCTGGCGCTCCGGCCGCGAGGTGGGCCTCGTCGACGTGTACCCCGTGGGTGCGGTCACGGTCGGACTCGAGGGCAAGCAGCTCGCCGAGATGGGCATGATGAACGCCGGTGCCGCGGGCGTGCGGATGTTCAGCGACGACGGCAAGTGCGTCTACGACCCGCTGCTCATGCGCCGCGCCCTCGAGTACGCGACCGGCCTGGGCGTACTCATCGCCCAGCATGCCGAGGAGCCGCGCCTGACCGTCGGAGCCGTCGCCAACGAGGGCCCGACCGCATCCCGGCTGGGTCTCGCCGGCTGGCCGCGTGCCGCCGAGGAGTCGATCGTCATCCGTGACGCGCTGCTCGCCCGCGATGCCGGCGCGCGCATCCACATCTGCCACGCCTCGACCGAGGGCACCGTCGAACTGTTGCGCTGGGCCAAGGACCAGGGGATCGCGATCACCGCAGAGGTGACCCCGCACCACCTGCTCCTCGACGACTCGCGTCTCGAAACATATGACCCGGTCAACAAGGTCAATCCACCGCTGCGCGAGGTCCGTGACAAGGAAGCCCTGCGCCAGGCCTTGGCGGATGGGATCGTCGACTGTGTGGCCACCGACCATGCGCCGCACGCCGCGCAGGAGAAGTGCTGCGAGTTCGCCCAGGCCAAGCCGGGCATGCTCGGGCTGCAGACCGCGCTGCCGATCGTCGTCGAGACGCTGGTGAAGCCGGGCTTCCTCGACTGGCGCGGCGTCGCACGGGTGATGAGCGAGCGGCCCGCGCAGATCGTCGAGCTGACCGATCAGGGCCGCCCGATCGAGGTCGGCGAGCCGGCCAACCTCACCGTCGTCGACCCGGACACCTCGTGGGTGGTCCGCGGCGACGAACTGGCCAGCCTGTCGCGCAACACTCCGTTCGAGGAGATGACGATGCCGGCGACCATCACCGCCACCGTCCTGCGCGGCGTGGTCACCACCCGCGAGGGCCGGGTGACCCGATGAGCGAGGAGTCCCGGCGCGGACTGGTCCCGGGCGTCTTCCTCATCCTCGTGGCCGCGTCGCTCTTCACCACCTGGCTCGGCTACGGCAGGTTCGTGTTCAACGCGTGGTTCATCGGCGTGTGCGTGCTGATCGTGATCAGCCTGCTGTCGATGTTCTACCTGCTGATCACCGGCAACAAGAAGAAGCAGGCGGCACAGGCCGAGCTCATCGGCGAACTGCCGCCCACCCCGGCCGATCTCGGGGCGGAGCAACGCGGCCCCGACACCGGCCTCTACCTCGGCAGCACCATGGCGCCGAGCTGGCAGAACCGCGTGGTCGTGGGAGACATCTCCGACCGCGCGTCGGCGACGATCGCCGAGTTCGCGGAGGGAATCCTCATCTCCCGACAGGGTGCGAGCGACATCTGGATTCCGCGCGCGGCGATCACGGCGGTACGCACCGAACGCGGTATCGCGGGCAAGGTGATGAGCGCCGACGGTGTCCTGGTGATCCGATGGGTCCTGCCCAGCGGCACCGAGATCGACACGGGAATCCGCGCCGACGACAAATCGATTTATCCCGGCTGGGTGAACGCCTTTGCCGGGCAGCATGACAGTGGACAGGGGACACAGGAATGAACACAGCGGTCTTGGTGCTGGAGAACGGCCAGGTGTTCACCGGCCGGAGCTTCGGCGCAGTGGGCGAGACCCTCGGTGAAGCGGTGTTCTGCACCGCGATGACCGGCTACCAGGAGACCCTGACCGACCCGAGTTACCACCGGCAGATCGTCGTGGCCACCGCGCCTCAGATCGGCAACACCGGCTGGAACACCGAGGACGGCGAGAGCACCGGCAGCGCGGGCAGCACCGGGGTCGAGGGCGACTCCGGCAAGATCTGGGTGGCCGGATATGCGGTGCGCAATCCCACGCGTCGCGTCTCCAACTGGCGCGCCACCACCTCGCTCGAGGACGAGCTCGTCAAGCAGGGGATCGTCGGCATCGGCGGGATCGACACCCGCACCGTGGTCCGCATCCTCCGCGACCACGGCTCGATGAAGGCCGGCATCTTCTCGGGGCCGGCCCTGGCCGACACCGACGAACTCGTCGGCCGGGTCCGCAACCAGCCGGACATGAAGGGCGCCAAGCTCGCCGACGAGGTCACCACCTCCGACGGGTACGTCGTGGAGCCGGTCGATCAGCACCGGTTCACCGTCGCGGCCATCGACCTCGGGATCAAGACCAACACCCCGCGCATGTTCGCCGAGCGCGGCGTCCGCACGCATGTGCTGCCGTCGAACATCGCGCTCGACGCGATCGCCGACCTCAAGCCCGACGGCGTGTTCCTGTCGAACGGTCCCGGTGACCCGGCGACCGCCGACGACGTCGTGGAGCTCACCCGCGGTGTCCTCGGCCGCGATCTGCCGCTGTTCGGTATCTGCTTCGGCAACCAGATCCTGGGCCGGGCCCTCGGCCGGTCCACCTACAAGATGAAGTTCGGGCACCGGGGCATCAACATCCCGGTTGTCGACCATGCCACCGGCAAGGTCTCGATCACCTCGCAGAACCACGGCTTCGCACTCGAGGGTGAGGCGGGGGAGGAGTTCGACTCCGACTTCGGCCGCGCACGGGTCAGCCATGTCTGCGCCAACGACGGAACCGTGGAGGGCCTCGAGCTGCTCTCCGGCCGCGCCTTCTCCGTGCAGTACCACCCGGAGGCGGCCGCCGGGCCCCACGACGCCGCGTATCTGTTCGACAAATTCGTCACCCTGCTCGAGGGTGACCGTGCGCAAGGAGCGAGTGCCTGATGCCGCGCCGCGAAGACATCAACCACGTCCTGGTCATCGGCTCCGGCCCGATCGTCATCGGTCAGGCCTGTGAATTCGACTACTCGGGCACCCAGGCCTGCCGCGTGCTCAAGGCCGAGGGCCTGCGCGTCAGCCTGGTGAACTCCAACCCGGCGACGATCATGACCGACCCGGAGTTCGCCGACGCCACCTACATCGAGCCGATCACGGCCGAGTTCGTGGAGAAGGTGATCGAGGCCGAGCGCGACGCCGGCCATCCCATCGACGCCGTGCTCGCCACCCTCGGCGGGCAGACCGCGCTGAACACCGCGGTTGCGCTGCACGATCGCGGCTCGCTGGAGAAGTACGGCATCGAGCTGATCGGCGCCGACTTCGACGCCATCCAGCGCGGCGAGGACCGCCAGATGTTCAAGGACATCGTGGAGAAGGTCGGCGGCGAGAGTGCTCGCTCCCGCGTCTGCCACACCATGGACGAGGTCCGCGACACCGTGGCCGAGCTCGGTTTCCCGGTCGTCGTGCGGCCGTCGTTCACCATGGGTGGTCTCGGTTCGGGCATGGCCTACGACGACGCCGATCTCGAGCGGATCGCCGGCGGCGGTCTCGCCGCGTCGCCGACGGCCAACGTCCTCATCGAGGAGTCGATCCTCGGGTGGAAGGAATACGAGCTCGAGCTCATGCGCGACAACCGCGACAACGTCGTGGTCGTCTGCTCGATCGAGAACCTCGATCCGGTCGGCGTGCACACCGGCGACTCGGTGACCGTCGCCCCGGCGATGACCCTGACCGACCGCGAGTACCAGATCATGCGTGATCTCTCGATCGACATCCTGCGCGAGGTCGGCGTCGACACCGGCGGCTGCAACATCCAGTTCGCCCAGGACCCGCGCGACGGTCGCCTCGTCGTCATCGAGATGAATCCGCGGGTGTCGCGGTCGTCGGCCCTGGCGTCGAAGGCCACCGGCTTCCCGATCGCCAAGATCGCCGCGAAGCTGGCCATCGGCTACAGCCTCGACGAGATCGTCAACGACATCACCAAGGAGACCCCGGCCTGCTTCGAGCCCACGCTCGACTACGTCGTGGTCAAGGCGCCGCGGTTCGCGTTCGAGAAGTTCCCCGGCGCCGACGACACGCTGACCACCACGATGAAGTCGGTGGGCGAGGCCATGAGCCTCGGCCGCAGCTTCGCCGAGGCGCTCGGCAAGGTCATGCGTTCGCTGGAGACCAAGGCCGGCGGGTTCTGGGTGGAGGCCAACCGGCCCGACCCGAAGACCGTCGACCTGCCCGCGCTGCTCGAGGAGATCAAGACGCCCAAGGACGGGCGTCTGTACAAGCTGATGCTGGCCTTCGACGCCGGCGCCACCATCGAGCAGCTCTACGAGGCCACCGCGATCGACCCGTGGTTCCTGGCCGAGATCGGCGGCATCGCCGCACTCGGCGCGGAGATCCGCGACGCCGACACCCTCGACGAGGCGCTGCTGCGCGAGGCGAAGTCGAACGGCTTCTCCGACCGTCAGATCGCCGCTCTCCGTTCGGAATTCGAGGACGAGGCCGCGGTGCGCGCGCATCGTCTGTCGCTCGGTGTGCGGCCGGTCTACAAGACCGTGGACACCTGTGCGGCCGAGTTCGAGGCGAAGACGCCGTACCACTACTCGACCTACGAGCTCGATCCCGCGGCGACCAGCGAGATCGCGCCGCAGCCGGATCGTCCGAAGGTGCTGATCCTCGGTTCGGGCCCCAACCGCATCGGTCAGGGCATCGAGTTCGACTACTCGTGTGTCCACGCCGCGCTCACCCTGAGCGAGGCCGGGTACGAGACCGTGATGGTCAACTGCAACCCGGAGACGGTCTCGACCGACTACGACACCGCCGATCGTCTGTACTTCGAGCCGTTGACCTTCGAGGACGTGCTCGAGGTCTACTACGCCGAATCCCAGTCGGGCACCGTCGCCGGTGTCATCGTGCAGCTCGGCGGCCAGACCCCGCTGGGTCTCGCACGCCGGCTCGAGGAGGCGGGTGTCCCGATCGTCGGCACCAGCCCGGCCGCCATCGACCTCGCCGAGGACCGCGGCGAGTTCGGCAAGGTCCTCACCGAGGCCGGCCTCCCGGCCCCGGCGTTCGGTACCGCGACCAGCTTCGCCGAGGCCCGCGACACCGCCGCCCGCATCGGGTACCCGGTGCTGGTGCGTCCGTCGTACGTGCTCGGTGGGCGCGGCATGGAGATCGTTTACGACGAGAAGTCCCTGGAGGACTACATCTCTCGTGCCACCGAGCTCACCCCCGACCACCCGGTGCTCGTCGACCGCTTCCTCGAGGACGCGGTGGAGATCGACGTCGACGCCCTGTGCGACGGCGACGAGGTCTTCATCGGCGGCGTGATGGAGCACATCGAGGAGGCCGGTATCCACTCCGGTGACTCCGCGTGTGCACTGCCGCCGGTCACCCTCGGTCGCGCCGACCTCGAGATGGTCCGCACCTCCACCGAGGCGCTCGCCAAGGGCATCGGGGTGAAGGGTCTGCTCAACGTCCAGTACGCACTCAAGGACGACGTCCTCTACGTGCTCGAGGCGAACCCGCGTGCGAGCCGCACGGTTCCGTTCGTCTCCAAGGCGACCGCGGTGCCGCTGGCCAAGGCCTGTGCCCGCGTGATGCTCGGCTCGTCGATCGCGGACCTGCGGGAGCAGGGCATCCTGCCGAAGACCGGCGACGGCGGCGAGGCCCCCTCGACCGCGCCGATCTCGGTGAAGGAAGCGGTCCTGCCGTTCAACCGGTTCCGTCGCGAGGACGGCAGCGGTGTCGACAACCTGCTCAGCCCTGAGATGAAGTCCACCGGTGAGGTCATGGGCATCGACGCCGACTTCGGTCGCGCGTTCGCCAAGTCGCAGACCGCCGCCTACGGATCGCTGCCCACCAGCGGCAAGATCTTCGTCTCGGTCGCCAACAAGGACAAGCGTGCGCTGATCTTCCCGGTCAAGCACCTCGCGGACCTCGGCTTCGAGATCCTGGCCACCGAGGGTACTGCGGACGTGTTGCGCCGCAACGGAATCAAGTGCGAGACCGTGCTCAAGCACTTCGAGGCCGCCGAGGGGCAGCGCACCGTCGTGGACATCATCCGCGCCGGTGAGGTCACCATGGTGATCAACACCCCGTACGGCAACTCGGGCCCGCGTGTCGACGGCTACGAGATCCGCAGTGCAGCCGTCTCGGTCAACATCCCGTGCATCACCACGGTGCAGGGCGCCAGTGCCGCGGTGCAGGGCATCGAGGCCGCGATCAACGGTGACGTCGCGGTGCGCTCGATCCAGCGACGCCACGCGGACATGGCCGGCCGGTCATGACGGAGGCGTCCGGTTTCGGCGCCCGCTACCGGCGGGTGACGGCCGAACGCGGACGCCTGTGCGCGGGCATCGACCCGCATGCGGCGCTGCTGACCGACTGGGGCCTGGACGTGTCCGTCGACGGGTTGTCCCGTTTCGCCGACATCTGCGTCGAGGCGCTGGCCCCGTCGGCGGCGGTCATCAAGCCGCAGGTCGCCTTCTTCGAGCCGTTCGGTGCCGCGGGTTTCGCAGTGCTCGAACGGGTCATCGCGGGTTGCCGCGAGGCCGGTGCCCTGGTGATCGCCGACGCCAAACGCGGTGACATCGGCTCGACCATGTCTGCCTACGCGCAGGCCTGGTTGGCCGATGCCTCACCGTTGTGCGCCGACTCGGTGACCGCCTCGCCCTACCTCGGATACGAATCGCTGCGTCCCGCGCTGGATCTGGCCCGTGAGGGCCGGCGTGGCGTGTTCGTGCTGGCCCGAACGTCGAACCCGGAGGGTGGCGACGTGCAGAAGGCCGTGACAGAGAAGACCCCGGCGGGGGAGCGGACGGTCGCCCAGTCCATCGTCGACGCCGCGGCGGCCGAGAATGCCGACGGCACGGCCACGGTCGGTCTCGTCGTGGGCGCCACTCGCGAGCACGGACTCGACCTCGCCGACCTGAACGGCCCGATCCTGGCGCCGGGTCTGGGCGCTCAGGGAGCCACCGCCGAGGATCTGAAGGTCGTCTTCGACGGTGCCGACCCGGCCTGGGTGCTCCCGGCGAGTTCACGTGGCGTGCTCCGCGCAGGTCCCGACGTCGCCGCACTGCGGAACGCGTTCGTACAGGCGCGGGACGAGGTCGAGGCCGCGCTCGGCTGACGCCGAGGTGGCCGGGGGAGCCCGCGACACGCTCGAACCGCGATCGAATTCCGCGCGGATCTGGTCACATCACTCCAGTCACATCTGTCTCAGGGTGTGAATCGCGCGATCGCATGTATTTCGCATGGCTATCGACCTCCGTTGCCAGTGTCGCTGCTGTGACCTGCAGGTTCGGTGCAAAAGCCGTAGTCAGAGCGTTGCAACGATGAGTGAAGCGTCGATGTGGCGGAGCGAACCACCGCGGTGCACTACAACATGAGAAAACACCGCGAAAACGGGGGGTCGCGCTCGCAAATGCCTGATCACGTGGGTACGGTCGCATTCGCCGCCAACAATCGGTGATGCCGGACGGGTCCCCACCCGACCGCATCGTTGCGAATACGACGCAGCGTCACCAGTGTGGCAACAGCCGTCGGACGCCCCCGGGCGGACGATGACAGTCCCAATCAAGAACGAAAGACGGAGGAACCCGTGGCCCTTCCCCAGTTGACTGACGAGCAGCGCGCCGCTGCGTTGGAGAAGGCAGCTGCCGCTCGTCGCGTCCGCGCGGAGCTCAAGGAGCGCCTGAAGCGCGGTGGCACCGATCTCCAGCAGGTGCTCAAGGATGCCGAGAACGACGAGATCCTGGGCAAGATGAAGGTCTCGGCACTGCTCGAGGCCCTGCCCAAGGTCGGCAAGGTCAAGGCTCAGGAGATCATGACCGAGCTGGAGATCGCTCCGACCCGCCGCCTGCGCGGTCTCGGCGACCGTCAGCGCAAGGCTCTGCTCGAGAAGTTCAGCTCCTGAGCGTGAGCATTGCAACCGAACACGGCAGCGTGACGAGCTCGTGGGACCGGCGGTGACCAACCGGCCGGATACCGCGGGAGCCGCACGCACGAGGGGTCGACTGATCGTCTTGGTCGGCCCCTCGGCCGTCGGCAAGTCCACCGTGGTCGCCAAGGTGCGCGCCGCGTTGCCCGACCTGTACTTCAGCGTCTCGGCGACCACCCGCGCACCGCGCCCCGGTGAGGTCGACGGCCGCGACTACTACTTCGTCTCCGCTGCGGACTTCGACAAGATGATCGCCGGTGACGAGCTCCTGGAGTGGGCGGAAATCCACGGTGGCCTGCAGCGATCGGGTACCCCGCTCGCGCCCGTCCTCGCGGCTCTGGAGGCCGGCAAGCCCGTGCTGGTGGAGGTCGACCTCGTCGGTGCGCGCAATGTCGTCGCCCGATTGCCCGAGGCGACCACCGTCTTCCTCGCACCGCCGAGCTGGGACGAACTGGTGGCCCGGCTGACCGGTCGCGGCACCGAGAGCCCCGAGGCGATCGAGCGCCGGCTGGCCACCGCGAAGGTCGAGATGGCCGCCCGTGACGAGTTCGACCACGTCATCGTGAACAGCGAAGTCGACCGAGCGGCCTCCGACTTGGTATCCTTGCTGGTCGGACCTGAGCAGCCCACCGCGCCCGCGACCTGACCAGCCTCTCTGACATCCCAGACCTCGACGCAGGAGTTTGTGTGACCACCCCGACCAATTTCGACATCACCGAGATCGCCGACGCACCGGCATACGACACGCCGCTGGGTATCACCAATCCGCCGATCGACGATCTCCTCGAGCGCGCCTCGTCCAAGTACGCTCTCGTCATCTACGCGGCCAAGCGTGCCCGCCAGATCAACGACTACTACAACCAGCTCGGCGACGGCATCCTCGAGTACGTCGGCCCGCTGGTCGAGCCGGGCCTGCAGGAGAAGCCGCTGTCGATCGCGATGCGCGAGATCCACTCCGACCTGCTCGAGCACACCGAGGGCGAATAGTCTCGGCGTCGGGATGACCAAACCGACCAAGACACGACGCCGGATTCTCATCGGCGTCGGTGGAGGCATCGCCGCATACAAGGTGTGCTCGGTGATCCGCCACTTCACCGAATCCGGGCACGAGGTCCGTGTGGTGCCGACCCCGGCCGCACTCAAGTTCGTCGGCAAGGCGACCTTCGAGGCACTCAGCGGCAATCCGGTCAGCACCACCGTCTTCGACGACGTCGACGAGGTCGCGCATGTGCGTCTGGGCCAGGGCGCCGACCTCGTCATCATCGCGCCGGCGACCGCGGACCTCATGGCCCGCGCCGCTCAGGGACGCGCCGACGACCTGCTCACCGCTTCGCTGCTCACCGTGCGGTGCCCGGTGCTCTTCGTGCCGGCCATGCACACCGAGATGTGGGAGCACCCGGCCACCCAGGCCAACATCGCGACGCTGCGCGAACAGGGCTCGACGGTCATGACCCCCGCCTCCGGCCGCCTCACCGGCACGGATTCCGGCCGCGGGCGCCTCCCGGACCCGCAGGAGATCGCTCTCATCGGCGAGCTGCTCCTCGACCGCGCCGACGCCCTGCCCTACGACCTCGCCGGTGTCCGCGTACTGATCAGCGCCGGCGGCACCCGTGAGCCCCTCGATCCCGTGCGCTACCTGGGCAATCACAGCTCGGGCAAGCAGGGATTCGCGCTGGCCCGCGCGGCCGCACAGCGCGGCGCGAGTGTCACCGTCGTCGCCGGTTCGACCGCCGACCCCGGCGATCCCGCCGGCGTGCACATCGTGCGGATCTCCAACGCCCAGGAACTCGCCGAGGAGATGACCAAACGCGCGGCCGACGCCGACGTCGTCATCATGGCCGCCGCCGTCGCCGACTTCCGGCCCATCGCGGTGGCCGACGCCAAGATCAAGAAGGGCGATCAGGGTCCCGCCCCGATCGAACTCACCACCAACCCCGACATCCTCCGCGGGCTGGTCGAAGCGAGGGACGACGGTCGGATTCCGTCCGAGACCGTCATCGTCGGTTTCGCGGCCGAGACCGGCGACGAGACCGGCGGGGTCCTCGACCATGGCCGGGCCAAACTCGCCCGCAAGGGATGCGACCTGCTCGTGGTGAACGCCGTCGGCGACGGCAAGGCGTTCGGCACCGAGGACAACACCGGTTGGCTGCTGTCCGCCAAGGGTGACGAGACCGCTCTGCCCTTCGGATCGAAAACACTCATGTCGAGTCGGATACTTGACGAAGTGCGTCAACTGGTGCCTGATGGTCGGGGGGCCTGAGCGGCACCGCGACAGCAACTGCCTGCTGTGTAGTTTTGAAAGTGACTCCACCGGCCACAACGACGGCCGATACCTGCCAAACGGCGCCGGAACCATCCGCGCGCGAGATCTCGAGAGGATCTGATGACCACCTCGTCACGCCTGTTCACGAGCGAATCCGTCACCGAGGGACATCCCGACAAGATCTGTGACGCGATCAGCGACTCGATCCTCGACGCCATCCTCACCGACGACCCGAAGGCCCGGGTCGCGGTCGAGACGCTGGTGACGACCGGCCAGGTCCACGTCGCGGGCGAGGTGACCACCACCGCTTACGCCGACATCCCCGGCATCGTCCGCGCCAAGATCCTCGAGATCGGCTACGACTCCTCGACCAAGGGCTTCGACGGTGCGTCGTGCGGCGTCAACGTGGCCATCGGCGCGCAGTCCCCGGACATCGCGGGCGGCGTCTTCAACTCCCACGAGAGCCGCAGCGGCATCTCCGAGGACGAGATCGACAGCCAGGGAGCCGGCGACCAGGGCCTGATGTTCGGTTACGCCACCAACGAGACCCCCGAGCTGATGCCGGTGCCGATCGCACTCGCGCACCGTCTCTCGCGCCGTCTCACCGAGGTCCGGAAGGACGGCACGCTGCCGTACCTGCGTCCCGACGGCAAGACCCAGGTCACCATCGAATACGACGGTGACATCCCGGTCCGCCTCGACACCGTCGTCCTGTCGACCCAGCACGCTGCCGACATCGACCTCGACAACCTGCTGGCCCCCGACATCAAGAAGCAGGTCGTCGACGCCGTCCTCGCCGACATCGACCTGCCGAACCTCGACACCTCCGACTACCGTCTGCTGGTCAACCCGACCGGCAAGTTCGTCCTCGGCGGTCCGATGGGCGACGCCGGCCTGACCGGCCGCAAGATCATCGTCGACACCTACGGCGGCATGGCCCGCCACGGTGGCGGCGCCTTCTCCGGTAAGGACCCGTCGAAGGTCGACCGCAGCGCCGCCTACGCGATGCGCTGGGTCGCCAAGAACGCGGTCGCCGCGGGCCTGGCGAACCGCATCGAGGTCCAGGTCGCCTACGCGATCGGCAAGGCCGCTCCGGTCGGCCTGTTCGTCGAGACCTTCGGCACCGAGCACGTCGACCCGGCGGTCATCGAGCGCGTCATCAAGGAGAACTTCGACCTGCGTCCGCTCGCGATCATCCGCGACCTGGACCTGCTGCGTCCGATCTACGGTCCGACCGCCGCGTACGGCCACTTCGGCCGCACCGACGTCGATCTGCCGTGGGAGCGGACCGACCGCGCGGACAAGCTGCGCGCGGCCGCCGGACTCTGACCCCGAAGGGCGCAGTCCCTGCCCCCGAAAGGCGCACGGGTCCCGGCCGATTCGCTGCCGGTGGCCCGTGTGCTGCCCATACTCGGACTCGCACACCTCGACCGGCCGTTCGACTACCTGATCGACTCTGATCAGGATGCGACGGCGGTTCCGGGGGTGCGGGTCCGCGTTCGGTTCGCCGGTCGTCTGATCGACGGATTCCTCCTCGACCGGATCGAGAAGAGCGACCACCCCGGCAAGCTGGGCTGGCTCGACCGTGTCGTCTCCGCCGAACCCGTCCTGTCACCAGAACTGGCCTCGCTGTGCCGCGCCGTCGCCGACCGCTATGCAGGCACCATGGGAGACGTTGTCCGGCTGGCGATTCCGCCGCGTCACGCACGCACCGAGAAGGAGACGACGCCGGAACCGACGACCGTCATCGAGGCGCCCGACCTGGAGGCGTGGCGACGCTACCCGCTGGCCGAGTCGTTCGTCGAGGCGATCGCCGATGGTGGGCACCCGCGTGCTGCGTGGCAGGCGCTGCCGGGGGAGGCCTGGCCCCGTAGGCTCGCCGAACTCGCCGCGACGACCCTGGCGGCCGGGCGCGGCTGCATCATCATCGTGCCCGACCAGCGGGACCTCGACCGGGTGTGGGCGGAATGCGAACCGCTCATCGGCGATCGGGGAGTCGCGCTGGCCGCCGGTCTCGGTCCCACCGCGCGGTACCGTCGCTGGCTCGCCGCACGACGCGGCGCGGCGAAACTCGTGATCGGCACGCGCAGTGCGGTGTTCGCACCCGTCAGCGACGTCGGTCTGGTCGTCGTCTGGGACGACGGCGACGACAGCATGGCCGATCCCCGCGCGCCCTATCCGCATCCGCGTGAAGTCGCAGTCCTGCGCTCGCATCAGGAACGCTGCGGACTGGTGCTCGGCGGCTTCGCCCGGACCGCGGAAGCGCAGGCGCTCGTCGCATCGGGGTGGGCACACGACCTCGTCGCCGACCGGCCGCTCGTCCGCCACCGCAGTCCGCGTGTGCAGGCCATCTCCGACGACGACCGCCAGATCGCGCGCGACCCGATGGCGAGGTCCGCGCGGATCCCCGAGGTCGCCTTCGACGCGGCCCGTTCGGCGTTCGCCGCCGACCAGCCGGTGGTGTTCAGCGTCCCGCGCCGCGGCTACGTGCCATCGCTGGCGTGTACGCGGTGTCGCGAGCACGCTCGTTGCCGCGCGTGCAACGGGCCCCTGCAGATGGACGGCAATCAGCGTCTGAGTTGCCGGTGGTGTGGTCGCCCGGAGCCGGTCTTCCGCTGTCCCGAGTGCGGCAACACCAAAGTGCGCGCGACGGTCACCGGAGCTCGACGCACCGCCGAGGAACTCGGACGTGCCTTCGCCGGCGTGCCGGTCCACACCAGCGGCGGTGACACCATCCTCGACGAGATCGAGCCGGGCGCACGACTCGTCGTCGCGACGCCCGGCGCCGAACCGGTGGCACCGGACGGTTACGGCGCGGCTGTCGTCGTCGACACCTGGGCGCAACTCGACCGAGCCGATCTGCGCGCGGAGGAACACGCCGTCCGACGCTGGATGGCGTTGGCCGGCATGGTCCGGCCGCATGGTGAGGGCGGACGCGTGGTCATCGTCGCCGACTCGACCCTGGCCCCTGTCCAGGCGCTGATCCGTTGGGACCCCGTCGGATTCGCGTCGCTCCAGCTTAACGAGCGCGTCGAACTGGGTTTCCCGCCTGCGGTGACGATGGCCTCGGTCGACGGTCCGACGCAGGTCATCACCGACTTCGTCGAACACCTCGAACTGCCCGAGGGGGCGGACGTTCTCGGGCCGGTACCGCTTCCGCCGGGGGTGCGACCGCCGGCCGGAAGCGCCGAGTGGGAGGCCGCCGCCGACGACGAGATGGACCGCATCCTGGTGCGGTTGCCGCGCAAGCACGGACGGCTTCTGGCAGAGGCTCTCGCCGCCGGGCAGGCCCGACGCAACACGCACCGGCAGACCGGGCCGATCCGGGTCCAGGTGGACCCGCCTACGATCGGATGAATGCGCATCGTTTTCGCCGGCACCCCCGAGGTGGCCGTGCCGTCGTTGCAGGCCCTTCTCGACTCGCCGTCGCATGAGGTCGTCGGCGTCATCACCCGGCCCGACGCGGTGTCGGGTCGTGGTCGCAAGGTCGTGCGATCACCGATCGGCGTGCTCGCCGACGAGCACGGCCTCGAGGTGATCACCCCGCGCCGCATGTCCGAACCCGACGTCGCCGAGACGTTGCGTCGCTGGGCGCCGGACTGTGCGGCAGTGGTCGCCTACGGCGGCCTGGTACCCGAGGATCTGCTGGCGCTCCCGACCCATGGTTGGATCAACCTGCACTTCTCGGTGTTGCCCGCGTGGCGTGGCGCGGCACCGGTGCAGGCCGCGATCGCCGCGGGTGACGAGGTGACCGGTGCCAGCACCTTCCGGCTGGAGAAGGGGCTCGACACCGGGCCGGTGTACGGCATCCTGACCGAGACCATCCGGCCCACCGACACCAGCGGCGACCTGCTCGCCCGTCTCGCCGATGCCGGGTCCGGCCTGCTCGTCAACACGCTCGACGGCATCGAGGCCGGGGAACTCATCCCCGAACCGCAGCCCTCGGTCGGAGTCAGTCATGCGCCGAAGGTCGAGGTCGAGGATGCGCGTATCCGCTGGGATCTGCCCGCGCACATCATCGATCGGCTCATCCGCGCCTACACGCCGGCCCCGGGTTCGTGGACGAGTCTCGACGACGCCCGGATCAAGGTGGGCCCGGTGCGCCCCGTCGCCGAGGACGATGCGTCGCTCCCGGAATCGGTTCGTGCCGAGCCGTTGCCGGCGGGTGCGGTCGCGGTGACGAAGAAGGCGGTGTTCGTCGGGACCGGTTCGACGCCGGTGAAACTGGGCACGGTGCAACCGCCCGGGAAGAAGCCGATGCCGGCCGCCGACTGGGCGCGCGGCGCCCGACTGACCGATGGGACGGTATTGGGATGAGTGCAGATCGCCGACCGAGCCAGGGCAAGCGGGACAACAACTCCGCGAAGTTCCGGCAGAAGGACCTCGACCCGGCCCGCGTCGCGGCACGGGACACGCTTCGCGCGGTTCGTGAACGCGACGCCTACGCGAACCTGGTCCTCCCGAAGATGCTGCGGGATCGCAAGATCGAAGGCCGCGACGCGGCGTTCGCAACCGAGCTCGCCTACGGCACGTCGCGTGCCCAAGGGCTCCTGGATGCCGTGATCGCCGCGGCGGCCAAACGACCCGTAGAGGAGATCGACGGCCCCGTCCTCGACGTGCTGCGACTCGGCACCTACCAGTTGTTGCGGACGCGCGTGGGTTCCCATGCGGCGGTGTCGACGTCGGTGGATCTCGTGCGTTCCGAGAACGGCATGGGCCCTTCGGGTTTCGCGAATGCCGTGCTGCGCAAGGTGTCGCAGAAGGACGAGGACATGTGGGTCGACGAGCTCGCGCCGTCGCCCGCCGAGGACCTCGTCGGCTACCTGGCCTTCCAGTACGCGCATCCGCGCTGGATCGCGGAGGTGTTCCGCGACGCACTCGGCGGCTCGGCCGGTCAGTTGCAGGCGGCGCTAGCCGCCGACGACGAACGGCCGCCCGTGCACCTGGTCGCCCGGCCGGGTTACATCACCGCCGAGGAACTGGCGCTGACCAGCGGGGGAGAGGAAGGCGAGTTCTCGCCCTACTGCGTGTATCTGCCCAGCGGTGACCCCGGCGACGTCGATGCTGTCCGCGAGGGCTACGCAGGTGTGCAGGACGAGGGCAGCCAGCTGATCGCGCGGGCGGTCACGGTCGCCGAGGTCGCCGACGACTCCGGCCGGTGGCTCGACATGTGTGCCGGACCCGGCGGCAAGGCCGCGCTGATCGGTGCGCTCGCCGAGATCGATGCCGCCCGACTCGACGCCATCGAGGTGTCGAAGCATCGCGCCGAACTGATCCGCAAGGTGGTCAGCGACCTGCCGGTGACGATCCACGTTGCCGACGCCAGGTCGAGCGGCCTCGAACCCGGATACGACCGCATCCTGCTCGACGCCCCCTGCTCGGGTCTCGGATCGCTGCGCCGGCGCCCCGAATCCCGTTGGCGCCGAACCGCCGCCGACGTCGAAGAGCTCGTCGTCCTGCAGAAGGAGTTGCTGACCGAAGCGCTGCGGTTGGTCAAACCCGGTGGCGTGGTCGTCTATTCGACGTGCTCGCCGCACCCGGCCGAGACCACGTCGGTCGTCGCTGATGTTCTGTCATCGGTGCAAGGTGCGCGTCAACTCGACGCCCGTCCGCTGGTGACCGTCGGCAAGCTCGGGCCGGAGCTTCTCGGCGATGGGCCGCACGTTCAGTTGTGGCCGCACATCCACGGCACGGATGCGATGTTCCTGGCGGCGTTGACCCGGGACTGATCGTTCAGTTGCCGTGCGAGGCAGTGATCGCGGCGACACCCTCGTAGTCTGCTACCGTCGCCTGGCCGGTCGGTTCGTATTCGAGGATCAGGAGTCCTGCGGGAGTCGCGGTGTGCTGCGTCAGCCGGAATCCCAGGCTGATTGCGTTGCGTCCGAACAGCTGTCTCCCGGTGCCGAGTGCGGTCGGGGGACGACCAGCCGCAATGCGTCGACGAGCCCGGCTTCGAGGAGCGACGTGGCGAGGGTATTGCTTCCGTGGACCTGCAGTTCACCGCCCGGTCTCGAGCGCAGGGAAGACACCGCCTCGATCGCGGCGCCACCGAGGAGTGTCGCAGGCTGCCAGCGGGGTTCGGTGAGCGTGCTGCTCACCACGTACTTGGGGAGGGTGTTCATCCGCTCGGTGAACGGGTCGCCGGGGTCGGTGATCTGCGGCCAGTCGCGGGCGAAGGCCTCGTAGGTTCGACGCCCCAGGAGCAGTCCGTCGGCCAGATCGAGCCACTGTGACGCCTGCTGAATGAAGGTCTCGTCCATGTGTGGGACCAACCATCCGCCGGCAGTGAAGCCGTCGGAGGTGTCCTCGTCGGCCGAACCGGGTCCCTGGGTGACGCCATCGAGGGTGATGAACTCGGTGACGGTGACCCTCACCGCGACACCTCGCTTTCGACGAGTCCGGCGAGCGCTGCGGTGACCGAGCCCCAGCCGTCGTAGAAGCCGAGATCGTGATGCTGCTCGCGATCGGATGGAGTGCCGTGTCGTACGACGACGCTGTACTCGGTCCCGTCGGGATGTTCGCCGAGGGTGATCTCGGCGGTCATGGGGACGGGTGCGGGTTCCGCAGGCCGCCATGAACTGTCGACGGCGTTGGTGAACACCAGGCGTTCGTGGTCGTCGACGACCAGGAACACGGCGTCCATGTGCGGCACGAAGGTCTCACCGTCGTCGCTCATCTGCGTGACCAGTGCACCACCGGGACGCGGTTCGAGACGCTCGACCCGGGTGACGGTCGGGGAGGGCGTCCACCATTTCGCGAGCTGCTCGGGCTTGGTCCACGCGTCCCAGATCCGTTGCCGCGGTGCGCGGATGATGCGTTGCAGGGTCAGGTCGAGTTCGGGGTCGATCATGTGGCCTCCTCGGTTTCGGTGACGAAGGCTTCGAGTCGGTCGGTGCGTTCGGTCCAGACGATGCGCTGGTGTTCGAGCCAGGTCTGTAGGCGTCGCAGGCGTCGACGGTCGAGCGTGCACATTCGGGTGCGCCCGGTCTTCTTGGTCATGACCAGGCCGCTCTCCTCGAGAACCCTCAGGTGCTTCATGAAGGACGGGAGGGACATTGGGAAGGGGTCGGCGAGTTCGCCGACGCTCGCAGACCCGCGCCCGAGACGTTCGACGACGGCGCGGCGCGTCGGGTCCGACAGCGCACCGAATATCTCATCGAGGGCGACTGAACTGTTTGCCATGTGGCTAAGTGTTGCACGGTGGTTCGATGAACTCAATGGTTAAGTGATCGAAGTTTCGCTTGGTTGTGGAAAACGACGTTGGGTCTGCGAGAAAGTGCGTATCATCGAACGTATGTACGAAACATGTGCGGGCGGAACACCGATCCTTTCGGCGGATGATCTTCACGCTTTTCAGCGCCTCCTTGCGGGAATGACTGCGGGCGTCGACGAGGCCGAGTCGGTGCAGCGGTTGACGCTGCTCGAGGAGGTGAAGTCCGCCTGTTCCGCGGCGCAGGTGCGTGAGACCGCGAATCTCGATCAGCTTCGTGCAGCCGATGAGGCCGCGAGGAATGTCCCGACGCAGCGGCGGGGCCGGGGGCTTGCCGCCGAAATAGGATTGGCGCGTAAGGCCTCACCGCAAAAGGGGAGCCAGTACCTCGGGTTCGCTCGTGCCCTGGCGCATGAGATGCCGCATACGATGGCGGCTCTCGCGGACGGAGTCCTCACCGAGTGGCGTGCCACGATCCTCGCCCGCGAAACCGCTTACCTGACTCGCGAATCGCGCGAGGAGATCGACCGCCGGGTGTGCGGCGACCGTCAGGCGCTGGTGGGTGCTTCCGATCGAGAGGTCGAAGGCCGGGCAAAGCGTCACGCCTACGAACTCGAGCCGGCCGCGGTGGTCGCGCGAAAGGCCAAGGCCGAGAAGGACCGGCGGGTCAGCGTGCGGCCGGCGCCGGATCTGATGACCCAGCTTTCGGCGTTGTTGCCGATGACGCAGGGGATCTCCGTATATGCCTCGCTCAAGAAACATGCCGACTCGGTCCTCGGCGCCGACGATCGCACGCACGCGCAGATCATGGCCGACACGCTGGTCGAACGTGTCACCGGTCGATCCGCAGCGGAGCCGGTGCCGGTTGCAGTGGACATGATCATGTCCGACGAATGTCTGCTCGGGCTGAATGATTCGGCGGCTGAAGTGCAGGGGTACGGACCGATCCCGGCAGCAGTGGCACGGGAACTCGTCGCCGCATCGGTGTCGCCCGATGGCGAGACCGCCTCGACGCTGCGTCGTATCTATGCACGTCCGTCGGACGGCGCACTGGTGTCGATGGAGTCGAGATCGCGAACCTTCCCGGCCGCACTCGCGCACTTCGTTCGACTCCGAGACCAGCGCTGTCGAACTCCGTACTGCGGCGCACCGATCGCAGAGATCGACCACGCGAAACCGCATCGACACGACGGCCCGACCAGCGAAGCCAATGCCGACGGCATCTGTGTCACCCACAATCGGGCGAAAGAGGCTGACGGCTGGGGATATTCGGTTCGCATGGCCGGAGACATACGGGTCATCGACGTCATCACCCCGACCGGCGCCCGCCATCGAAGTGCCGCGCCACCGGCGATCGGGCACCATAGTCCTGACCGCAGCATGATCGAGACGAAGCTGCTGCAGCTGCTCGCGGTCGCTTGAGTGCTGCGGGGCGGCGGGTAACCTCGCTTCGCGTGACGATCCGCCCATCCATTCGACCGGCGATTCCGGAAGACATCGACGCTGCCGCAGAAACGCTCGGCCAGGCCTTCGCCGACTATCCGTTCACCAGACACACGGTGGATGTGCGTAACCATGCCGCTCGCGTCGAATCCCTTCAGCGATTGTATCTCGCCGAAATCGGCATGAGGTGCGGCCGCGTCTGGGTCTCGGACGACCTTGCCGCCGTGGCGGTGTGGATCACTCCGTCCTCGTCGGGTCTCGACGAGGCGTTCGGCGACATCGCATCCCGAGTCGTCGACCTGTACGGAGACCGAGTAAAGGTCGCCGCGCGGGCCGAAGAGGCCGGTCTCCGGCCGGCCGAACCCGTCTGGCATCTGGCCACGGTCGGGGTCGCGCCACATTCGCAGGGACGAGGGCTCGGCAGAGCTGTGCTCGAGCCAGGGCTCGAGGCGGCCCGGACAGAGGGGTTTCCCGCATACCTCGAGACCTCATCCCCGGAGAACGTCACGTTCTACGAACGGCTCGGGTTCGAGGTGACCGGGAAGGTGTCTCTGCCCGACGACGGCCCGGACGTGTGGGCCATGGTCCGGGTTCCGTGATTGTGGATGTCGAATCCCCACTTCGTACTGTCTCGTACTAGGTTGTCTGAGTGGAGGGGTGTCAAGAGGTGTTGATGCCGGGGACGGGGGACTCACAGTGACTTATCGCCTGGAAGCCGAGAAGGGTGTAATCGAGGGCGTCGGCAAGACGTTGGCCGAGTGCTCGAATGCCACCCGGGCGCTCTGGTCGGGCAGTACCGGATTCGCTGACGCAGCTGCGGCGATGCCGGGTTCGGCATTCAGTGGCGCCTGCGCCGGCAAAGATGACCTCGTTCGAACTCTTCTCGGTCGCGCAGCTGCTCGCATGGACGCGGTTTCGCAGACCTGCTACCAGGTTGCGACCGAGTTCGCAGACACCGATGAAGAGTTGGCGAGCGGTTTCCGAGCCATTTCCGTGTTCTGATGAACCGTCCGACACGGTCGACCGTCAACAGCTGGGACGTGATGGTCCTGCTCCAGTCTGCGGAATCGCTGGAGACGACAGCCGAGAACCTGCGAACCCAGACCAAGACGATGGCCGATGCTCCCATGAACGTGGAGGGCTGGTCGGGCGAATCCAAGCGTGCGTGCGAAGACCGTACGACGTCCGACCAAGACGAGATCAACAGGCTCGGTACCGAACTCAGCGCGGCCGCGAGAGTGCTGCACGACACGGCCGCCGCGATCAGCCCCAACCGAAGCACTGCTCTGACGAAGGCACTCGGCCTCGAACTCGACAAGTTCAGCGTCTCGGACGACTGGACCGTGCGCGACGCTCGGGACTATGCCTCGGAGTTGAACGGTGTGGAGGCCGGAAGCGCGGCCGAACAGTCGATTCGGAACGACCAGGCCAAGCGGGCCGAGGAGGCGAAGACAGCGACGCTGTCGCTGCAGTCGCTGGCGGACCAGATCGGGGAGGACGACCGTAACGGTGCCCGCGCGCTGAATGTCGTCTTGGGCAACGCCGAGATCAACGCTCCGCTCAGCTCGAGCTTCTCCGCCGGGCAAGCAAGTCGCGATGTCCAGGCGATCATGAGCGGGACTGCGACACCGGAGCAGAAGGAACGCTTCTACCGTGCGACCAGTCTGACGCCCGAACAGCGCGCGGCGCTGGCACGCGGCGAAGAAGCGGTCATCTCGAAAGAGCAGTTCGATTACTTGAAGGCCATTTACACGCCCAACTGGGGTCAGAGCTCAGAGGGGTCGGCGCCTTACGCGCTCGACGCTCTGAAGCGTTTCGGTGACGAATACTCTGGCGCGGAACGTCTTCAGTTGAAGAACGCGCTCGGTGACGGTATCTACCTGCTCGGTAACCCAAGCGTGCGGACAGACCAGCAGGTCGAGCAGACGTTCCTTGCCGGACCGCTGCAGCAGATGGGACTGACGCCGGGGCCGCGGTTTGTGACCGGTGGTCTGAATGAACTCTCTGCACCTGTGCGTGACACGCTTACAAAACCTTCGGCGACCAAAGCGAACTATGTAGACCCGTACGCAGACCGTGGCGAGCAGCGCGTCTACACGGCTGCCAAGCTCAGCAGCTTCGCTGATATGCAAGATCTGATGGACGTTTTGGAGTATCGGAGTCGGGATTCTGGACCTGCGGGTTACGGTGACGGCTCGGTGCAGTTGGGTAGCGACGTCGATCGAGCTCTCATTTCCAGAGCCAGCGAAATAGCCGCAGGTGATTCCCGCGAAGTCTACATGTCGGATGAAGATACACGGCTATCCCACTCTGAAGTAGAGAAACTACTTACGCGAATGATGGATGTCGCAGGCTCCGACCACATCGCTGTTCACGACGCTGTGGTGCGAACCGGGAGCTCAGTCGATGTCGACGCTGGTATGCCTGATGTGCACGATTTAGACGGGGGTAGTCGTTCTTACGACGCCTCGATTGCGATGAAAGATCTCTTCCAATTTGATTGGAAGGACGGCGTCGGCGACGAGAGTAATGGAGTAAATCGTCTTTTCAACTGGATGCCCGAGGTTGCGAATACGCCTGAGGGACTGTCAGCAGAGCGGACACTGGACGGTGTCCGGTCCGGTGAGGTTGCAAGTGAATTGGCTCGGATCATCGCTGAGAACAAGAGTGCGTTCGAGGATATGAATGGTGGTTCCGAGTCTCTCGGGCAAACCAATCCTGAACTAACCCGAACGCTGGCGAAAGCGATGTCGCCCTATTTGGCCGACTTGGCTGGGGCTGACCCCGACCTCTTCGAAACGAGAGGGGTGATCGGGCTCGAAGAGGGGGCCCAGTTCAATGCGCTTTTTCAGGTTCTGGATTCGGCCCCTGAAGCCGGCCGCATCATGAATGCGAGTGCTCTTTGGCAAGCGAACGTCTTGGAGCAAGCATTTGGATACGACTCCAGCCGCACTGAACTGGGAGAGCTCGCTGGGCGGCTCCATGGCGGGATGACGGCCGGAATGAACCACATGCTGGACGAGGATGAAGCTGATCGTCAGTACGCAGCAGCTGTCGATTACGTGGAAAAGGGGGCCGTCTACGACTCGGCAGCTGCGGTCGGATCGCTTACGGCAGGCCTCATGGGCTCCGCAGTACCAGGTCTAGGCCCCGCTCTGCAAGGGATGGTGGACGTGAGCGCCCCATCATTGAAGCTCGGAATTCTCGGGTCGCCCCCTAATTCCGACGATATCGGCGCGTCTCCTGATTTCGATGCGATTCGCGCCGAGATGTACAAAAGTACAAATTTGAGCAACGTATACCAGGGTATGCTGGACGGGTACCTGCGGGCTAATCCAGATTTCGTCCAAAGCGCCGATATGAGAGAGATCTACGGGGATAAGATTGACGATCCGAAATTCGTCGAGTCTGTTCGTCGAGATGGGCTTCCCTCAACGTCTAATCAGACTGCGATCACAAAATTGGTCAAGGAGCTGTTCGGTAGTCGAGACAATGATTTTATCGATTCATACACCAATCAGCTCGATCGCTTGAAAGATCCTCATGGGTTCCCTGACGGGGGGAAGTGGTGAAGCGTAGTTCGGCCCGCTTGAGCGCGGTTCTGGCGTTCCTGCTCGTGGTGGTGTGTGGTTGCGGTGATGGCAGCGGCGATGCCGCGCAAGCGTCGGTATCAGAGCCGCCACCGCAGCCTCCTGGCTTGGACGTCACCTATCAATGGGTCGGAAACCCGGTTTTCGATCCTCTCAGCCCGGAAGGGACGTTCGTCAGGGCGTACGTTGAGTCGTTCATCCTCGCCCAGGAAGGCAAATCAACCTCATGGGCTTACCCAGGCTTCGTGAACGCCTCCCCGCCAGGTGTTGAAGATCAGGTTCGGCAAATACCCAGTCAGAGCGAGGCGGGTGGGCTGGTCGGGACCTCGACCTTCAGTTTGCTGAGTCGCGAAGACACGGGGCCACAGACGCGCCTTGTCCTGTGCGAGTTCGGTTATCAGTCGACTCGCGATCGTTCACATGGTGGCTGGTTTACGACTCCGATTCAAAGCTGGACGACGGTGATCAGCTTCGACCGGTCCGGTGCGGCGCCGCCTTCGGGGCAGAAGGGTTCGGCGCGACGACCTGATCGAAACGTGTTCGGTGAGTGGCGAGTTGAAGAATTCGAACATCTGGCGATAGGTGACCGGTATCGCTCGGAGATGGAAGGGTGCAATCGGCAACCGCTTCCATCTGGAGTCCCGGAGCCGGATTCGGTCGAGGGAGAGGGTTCTACCCCGAAGCCTCCCGCGCGTCAGTTCCCGGGATGGCAGAACAGTCGGACCGACTAGTACGGCGAAGCGTGCGGCGCCCGCCTGCTCTGCTGCCATCTCGGGTCAAGTACAGAGCCTGACGCCCAGTGGTTTCGTCTGGGCAAACCCACTCGCCCTACACTTGTTCACCATGTGCACCGCTGGTAACGCGCCTATGATCGCTCCGTCCATTCTGTCCGCGGACTTCGCGAATCTCGCCGACGAGGCGGCTGCTGTTGCCAAGCCCGGTGCCACCCGTGCCGATTGGCTGCACGTCGACGTGATGGACAACCATTTCGTGCCGAACCTGACGCTGGGTCTGCCGATCGTCGAGAGCCTGCTGAAGGCCACCGACATCCCGCTCGACTGCCATCTGATGATCGAGAACCCGGAGCGCTGGGCGCCGCCGTATGCCGAGGCCGGCGCCTACAACGTCACCTTCCACGCCGAGGCCACCGAGAATCCGATCGGCGTCGCCCGTGACATCCGCGCCGCTGGTGCGAAAGCCGGTCTGTCGATCAAGCCGGGCACCGCGCTCGAGCCGTATCTGGAGATCCTCCGCGACTTCGACACCCTGCTCATCATGAGCGTCGAACCCGGTTTCGGTGGGCAGAAGTTCATCCCGGAGGTTCTCGAGAAGGCCCGCGCCATCCGGAAGTTCATCGACTCCGAGGATCTGAGGCTGCTCGTCGAGATCGACGGCGGCATCAACGCCGACACCATCGAAGAGGCGGCCGAGGCCGGAATCGACTGCTTCGTCGCCGGATCGGCGGTCTACGGTGCCGCCGACCCCGGCCAGGCCGTCGCCGCCCTCCGCGAATCCGCTGCCACCGCACGCGCCCACAGCGACATCTGATCCACCACATGGACATCGCCGCCGCCATGGACCGCGCCGTCGAGGCGTCGTATGCGGCCATGGGCGTCAGCTCGCCCAATCCGCCTGTCGGAGCGGTGATCCTGGCTGCCGACGGCACTGTCGCCGGCGTCGGCGCGACCCAACCGCCGGGCGGCCCGCACGCCGAGGTCATGGCCTTGCGTGCGGCGGGTGACGCCGCACGGGGCGGCACCGCGATCGTCACGCTCGAACCCTGCAACCACACCGGACGCACCGGTCCGTGTTCACAGGCACTCATCGAGGCCGGCGTCGCCGACGTCCACTACGCGGTCAGCGACCCCAACCCCGTCGCCGCGGGTGGCGCCGACACCCTGCGGGCCGCCGGCATCCGGGTGACCGGGGGAGTCGCGGCCGACATCGTGGAGAACGGTCCGCTGCGCCCATGGCTCACCCGACAGCGGCTCGGGCGGCCGATGGTCACCGCCAAGGTGGCGGCCGGCATCGACGGCCGGATCGCCGCACCCGACGGCACCAGCCAGTGGATCACCGGCCCCGCCGCCCGCGACCACGCCCACGAACAGCGGTCACGCCTCGACGCCATCGTCATCGGCACCGGGACGGCCCTCGCCGACAACCCGACGCTCACCGCACGCACCGCCGAGGGCGGGCTGTATCCGCACCAGCCGGCGCGCGTGGTGATCGGACACCGCGACCTACCTGCCGACGCCAACCTCCGCGGAGACACCGGGGGACCGCTGGTCCAGGTCGACTCCCACGACCCGGCCGACGTCCTCGCCGCACTGCCCGACGCGCTCTGGGTTCTG